>PVWD01000001.1 GCA_003003615.1 filamentous cyanobacterium CCP2
GTTGAGGATTAGTTTGGGAGTTTTGCCAGAGTCTACCAGCGATCGTGCTAATTGAAGGAGTTGAAATGTATCGTTGGTGGCGATCGCATCAAGTATTGCTAACAGGTCTGTTTCTGTCACTCCTCCGGTCATTTCGATCACATGGTTTGCGGTCACAGCTTCACCCAGCAAGCCAACTTGACCCAAAAGCTGAAGGGCATCTCGCAAACCTCCCTCTGCAAGACGGGCGATCGCCATTAAAGCCTCCTCCTCGACAGCGATCGCTTCAGCATCAGCAACCTCTCGCAAATGTTGTGCGATCGTCTGAATTGAGAGCGCACGAAAATGAAAGACCTGACAGCGGCTCACAATGGTCGGCAATACCTTATGCACTTCCGTCGTACAAAGAATAAAGACTACATGAGGTGGTGGCTCCTCAATACACTTCAGCAGAGCGTTTTGAGACTGGGTAGTTAATTGATGTGCTTCGTCAAGAATAAAGATTCGGTAGCGTCCCTGCACTGGAGCAAGGCTACTACGCTCAATTAATGAACGGGCATCATCCACCCCATTGTTGGAAGCTGCGTCAATCTCGCTGACATCTAAACTGTTGCTGGCTTCAATCGAGCGGCAAGATTGACAGGTGCCGCAGGGTTCATCAGTCGGTCCATCAAAGCTTAAACAGTTGAGGGATTTAGCAAAGATACGTGCTGTAGAGGTTTTCCCCGTTCCTCTAGAACCTGTGAAGAGATACGCTGGGGCAATGTGCATTCGGTCAATGGCATTGGTCAAAGTAGTTTGGACGTAAGGTTGTCCAACTAGCTCTGCCAGGGTTTTAGGGCGATATTTTTGATGGAGGGCGATAGTCGGCATGGTGATATGAATTTAATCATCATGGCGATCGCCCCTAGTCAGGGGCAGCTTGCTCTAGGAGAGATAAGTTAAGTGTTTGATGCTCTTACGTCTTATGATCAGAGCCGTTGTTGAATCTTCTTATTCCATTGAACCGCATCATTCAGCTTCTTCAAGTTCAAGATCAACAGATCGTCGATGCGATCCTGACGGAGGTGACTGATAAGCATCTTGAGGATGCCAGGACACTTTGGGAGCCGATCTTGGAAGGAAGCGGTCAAGACGATGAGTATTGGAACTGGGTAGGCAAGAGCCGTCGATCGAAGTTGCTCCCAGGTGATGAGTTGTACGCGATTGAGTGCGAGGGGATCACCCAAGGACTGATGATGCTCGATGTCTTGAAGAAACGCTGTCTGATTGAATCGCAGTTGCGACGGCGGTTAGTCTACATTAGTGCTTTGGCAACTGCCCCCTGGAACCGACCTCTCATCACAAACCCGCCGACCTACAAAGGCGTTGGGGGTAATCTAGTGGATTTCGCAGTCACCCGCAGCCACGAACTGGGTTATCAAGGCAGAATAGGATTACATGCGCTTCCAGGTGCGCTAGGATTCTATAGAAAGCTGCGAGTTGGGCTGCTCAATTGCGGTCCTGATCCTGAAGAACCCGATAACCTCGTTTACTTCGAGACTTTGAGGATAGACGACCCATGACTCAATCGATTCCTGCCCAGCCAAAAGCCACCTCGGACAAAGCAGCTCGTCATCAGCGTCTGCTAGAGCTGATTGAAGCCGAGGACGCTGCCAATGGCGAGGTAGGTTGTGGACGGGATTTGGGAAAGGGGCTTTCAAGGTATCTCAGTACTCGCGGGGTTGTTCTTGACGATAAGCAATTGAAGAGCCTGTTACGAGAGCACTTAGGGCACATTCTGATGGAGCCGGATTTTGATTCCATTGCAACCCAGATTCAACATTGGTTTGAATCTTTGGTTGTGCAAACCCGAGACAGTTCTTCGAGTTCTACATCTTTGTTAGATTCAACAAATGTCATAGAGCATATTCCAACGAAGGAACTCAAAGAACTATTTCAACCACAGCTTGCTGATTTTTGCTCTGAGGATGCTTTAGAACAACTGATTCAGTGGAGCCATCAGATTATTCATAAAGCAGTACTCCAACCCCGACATACCTGGTCTAAGCCAATATGGGTACTGCGAGGTGAAACACAGATTTACATCGTTCAGGAAACAGGAATTGAAGCGGCGATCGCTAAAGTCAAGACTCAACATCCTCAAGAAACGGGGAAATTGGAAGTTATCACAGTCGGAGGCGTTTTGGCACCCAATCAGGTAATCTCTCTAGACGCAAACCTGCTATAGCGTTCTTATTCTAGGAGGTTCTCCCAGGATAGGCATAACGGCAGAACGCAACAGCGGCAGATCACCTCGGCAATACAACAAGCAGCTTTCAACCGTTCGCTGCCGTGCGGGATTAGCTGGGTAGTAACTGAACGCTTCAACTCTTGCCCTGAAAAAATGATGATCTGCACAACTCACAATTTAAAGTTTTTACCCCTAAATTAGAGTGGCTGCACCGATCGCACAAATCGCTGAAGTTGCCGACTTTCTAATTCCAAAACTCGTCGAGCAAAGTCAGGATCATGGTCGAGTAAATCATCAAAGGCATCGACCGCAATAGCCAAAATTCGGGTGCTTTCACTATCTGCAACAATCGTATTTTCTGAGTTGCTATGAGCTAAAACCTCTAGCTCATCTAGCGTTTGTCCCGGGTGAAGCTGTTCAACCCGAATCTCAGATCCAGTTTGATAGTGAATTCTGGCGTCGCCTTCGATCAACAGCAACAATTCTCGACAGGTATCTCCTGCTTCCGTAATCACCTCCTCTCGGTTGTAGGCTCTCACCTCTGCCCGATCAGCAAGGGCAATGAGCGTTTCACTCTGCATCCGGTGGAAGAAGTCGCTATTGAATAAACAAACCAGTTTCTCCAGCATTGGGAATTCGGTTAGAGATGGGGTTACTGTTGAGGTTGAGGGCAATGACAAGAGCCGATCAATCATTTCTTGAACCAGATGGGAATGGAATTGATGACGATGATTTCGAGCGATCGCCCGACTGCGTTCCTTATCCAATTGAGCAATAATGTAGAGCGATGCCGCCTGAATCATGGGATTTTGATCCTGAAGCAAGGCTTCTAGATGAGCCAGAATTGCCTCAGAGGAGAATTCCAGTGAACAGAAAACAGGCGTTTCTCCAGGTTGGGTCAAACATTGCAGGATCACTGGCGGCAGGTGGTCGTCCCAATTCTCCTGCTCTAAAATCTCCCCTAGAACAGCAGGGGAAGCCTGTTGTAACGACTGTGCCAGAGCCAAGGCTGCCGGATCAGACTGAAGAAGTTCCAGGGTTTCCAGAAGCGATCGCACAATCAGTTCTTTTTTATGACTAATGTTTTCTCGGAGCAGGGTTAATACCGCTTGATGCTCGTGCAGCATTGGCTGATTCAGAGCGCGGTAACAGTCGATTAATTCGGGTAATTGTGCGAGCAGAAACTCTGCCTTTTTAACACGACTCGCATTGCCCGAAAATCCGCTCAGAATCCACTCTTCTTCCTGTGGTGTAATTGAGTATTCCCGACGCAAGGAACGAATGGCGGCTGAATCTTGCAATGATATTTGCTCAAATGCTTTGTGATCAGGCTGTTTGCGTTGCAGCAGCATTAACCGCTCCAGAGATTTGCGGTAACCACTCAGGCGAATCTGATTCTCTAAGCTACGTTGACGAGCTGGATTGAGCAACTCTGGATCTTCAATGCCCAATTCCTCTAATACAACGCGGTGTTCGTCATCGGTAATGCCTAATTCCTGACGCATTTGCTGCAAAACTTCTAGACTGCTGGAGTAGTTCACATAGCCTTCTTCCAGTGCTTCTCGCACAACTCCTTTGTATGCCTGATGTCGTTTCTCGCGGGTAAAACCAGGAAGTACCTTGGCTAACACATATACCTCATGGGTGTTGAGATCACTCAGCGCCCGTCCTTCCAAAAACTGTGAAACATTAAGCTGCAATTTCTCTAACTGTTTGCGGAATCGATTCGCTAGATTTTCACGAGAATAGAGATCAGGGCTGCGCCGCCAGGTTTTATAGAGCCAGAGGGTACTCAGCGCCACCAAACCGAGGTCGTAGAGGTATTGCACCCACAAGGGAAAAAGCTGTACTAGCGGGCGACCCCCAAAGATAAAGAAAAAGTTGAAAATACCAAAGGTACATAGAGTAAAGATGCGATGTCGAATGGTTTCAATCGTCAGATTTGCCTGATGTCGCCGACTATAGGCTCTGGCACGTTTTTCGATCCACCGTCCTCCCCAATAACCGATCGCCGTGCATCCACCGAGCACCAGTGGAACCGCAACCAGTTTGGGAATATTGATCGCCTGCCCAAACAGGTAGAGTCCAGGGTCAAATAGCGACGCAAGCTGATCGGTTTGCCGCACCCACGCTCCAGAGAAGTAATAGTTCCAGTTGCCTGCATAGAGATAGTAATAGCCAAAGTAGCCAATTACCAAACCCACATAGCCATAGTACAGAAATGAAGTTTCAGGTTTGTTTAAGCTATTCCAATAGGTGCGCTCAGCGTCAATGTCGATGCAGGGATTTTGACAGGCGACGCACGCACTCTGCTCTTTACCATCGGGCAATACCGTGCGACACATAGATTGCGTCACGAGTTGCTCACTCATATGAGCTTTGCTGCTCAACAAGCCCCCCGGCTCACTGTAGATGCTCTGAACCGGAGCCATTGGGCAAAAGTACTGACACCAAGACTTGCCGCCGTACCAATAGCCAACAGCGATCGCCGCTGCCACTGTGAATAATAGCCACCCCGCTAACACCAGGCGATCGGCATTGAAAAACAAAATTCGCCCACACAATCCTGCAAACAACCAAGCAAACTGCACATAGGGATAATTTCGACCCAGCCATGAATTCGGATCAACCTTGGCTAGCTCGTAGCGCACTTTGCCAATCTTTTTGTTCTCTCGTTTGAATTGTCGTTGCCATCCTAAAGCGCGGGGGATTTGAGATAGAAAAGAGAGCGGACAAATCCGCCGCCATAGCTCATGTCCAAACACCAGCAAAATAAGGATTGCGGCTGGCACAATGACTCCCCAGAAGAGGGTTGTTCCTAACGGATAGGGTTGCTCAGCTAGACATTCTCCCTGCACCTGTACACAGGTATCAGGGAGCCGTAATGGACTCCAGGGATGATCAGATACGGTGAGTGCCGATGTCCAAGGGTCATAAAAAAGGGAGGCAATGATTAGTAGCCAAGCAACAGTCAATGCCCAGCGAACCCAATGCATTTGCCGCTCTGGCAGTTGTGCAAACATAGACAAATCCTTTTCTCTTCTCCAGTCTTCATCAATTGTGTACCGAAGACCACCAGGGTCTGCCATTGATTTTCTCTAGGCTAGCTATTAGGTTTCTCAGAACTTCATGGCACCTTGAACTTGGAAGTCCAAAAGATAATCTCACGATAAGGTGCAAAAAGAATTGGGTCCAGTGGGGGTGAAGTTGTCCGATTTTCTTGCGGCAGAGATTTGTGGAGTGAGCAAACCAGAGCCGCCATCCTTGTACTTGGGCACAAACCTACTACAAAATGCAAAGAGCCAAGGGCAATTCTCATCCTGCCGTAACACAACCGCTAACATTCAATTGGCTTCGCATCTTATTTCGCTGCTGGAAAAAGCAAGAAGTGTATAATGAAGCCAACTATATTGCAGCATTACGGGGTAAGGGTTCGCCAACCGTAAAATAGAATTGCCCGGGCACAAAAGTTTGAAGACGATGATGATCTACATGTATGTTTTGAATTGAGATGTCTGAAAGTGTAAAGTTTACTCAGGCTTGTCCTCAGTGTATGGTTGTAACAGCCTACTCTGGTTGCTTGTAGAGGGGAAAGAGAAAGTGGCGCATTTTCATTTCTAATTCGGGATTGTTGAAATCCCCAGCAGGAACTAACATTGCTGGATAATCTGGCTGCTTCAAATGCATCTTGATTCCAGAACTAGGAATGGCTTTAACCGCTTCTCCCAGGTATTTAAGGTTGAATTGGATATCCAATGTCATGTCTGTAGGGATATGAGTACTAATCGTTTCATCACCCTTGCCGAACTCTCGCTCGATCGAAAGGTGAATTTGTTGGGTCGTTCCATCAAATCGAAACTGAATCCCTCTCTCCTTTTTGTCAGTCAGCACCGACAATCGCTCCAACGCCTTGAACAATCCTGATTTCTCCAGCACCACTTCCCGATCAAAGCTGTATCGGGATAACAACTGCTCACAGTCTGGATATTGTCCTTCAATGCACTGGCAGCTCAAAATAATATCCTGCCATGCAAAACTTGCACGAGTTGCTTGAGCATCGTACAGCAGCTGAATCGCATCAACTGAATCAGCGAGATTACGAATGAGTTCCTTCAGTGCTTTACCAGGAATGGGAAATTGAGTGAGTTCATCGGTTCCCGATCGCTTGCGCCGCTTTCTGCCAATCCCCTCCGTTGATAATTCTGCAATTCCTACGGAGAGCTTCGCTAACGCTACTCGATGCCCATCTGTTGCAACAAATTTCAGTGAATTTTGCCCAATCTGAATGTAAACGCCTGTCAAAATACGCTTGGTTTCATCAGCACTAATCGCATACAGCACACCCTTCAGCCCTTCTCTGAGAATGTTAGTCGGTAGAGAAACAGGAGTCACTTTGGGTGTTGTAATCGGCGGAAACTCCTCAGCCGGAATTCCTCGAATTTCATAGTTGCCATCCGCGTCCGACAAGGTAATCGAGCAAGTTTTGATTGGTTGCTCATCTCCAGAGATAGGTTGTGTAATCTGCATCTGGCTGTTGAGGTTGATGCTACCCGTTGGAAACTGCTTGACCATTCCTGAAAGCATCTCAACAGGTACCGTAATCTCACTGCCCAAAAGCACCTGAGCTTCAAAGCTTGCCTGAATGGTCATTGCCAAATCAGTTACAGTCAGATGAACCTGTTGAGCTTTAGTATCTGCCACCACCAATACGTTCGCCAGCACTGGATGGCTGGGTTTTGTTGGAGCAGCACAACTTGCGATCACCAGTGCATCATGGAACTGACTTTGAGAACAAATCACCTGCATTCCTTGTTCACTTTCAGGAATTTGATTCGCTGTTGATTTGGCAGCTCGTCTTTTTGCTTTTGGAGGCGAGTTGGTTCGCGATCGCTGTTTAGCAATTGGTTCAGCTTCGGTGATCGCCTCGTTCTCATCTGCTTCATTTTCATGAACCATTTGGTTCTCTTCAGCAGAGTCAATTACAGGCTCAGGCTCTATTCTATTTGTTCGCTTCAATTGCTTAGCAGGTTTATCCTTTGATTTTTGGAGCGTTTGAGTCATGGTTATTTCAGCTTGAATTACTGGTTAGTGGTTTACTGCGCTAGCAGAAGGAAGACCTGCATCGCTGGGGCATGGGAAATAACTACTTAGGGAAAGGTTTTAAAGGATTTAGCTACAAACTATTCCCTAAGTTTTTATCTCGGAAGGTGTACCTGCCCAAAGAGACCAATTCAGCACCATTAACGAAGCGTTCCCTAATTGTTTTCTCGTTTTGTTCTAGCTCTATTTTTTACTTTTTTAGCTAGAACAAACGGCAGTTCTGTGGAACATGCCTGGTTACTTAGGGAATAAATAAAGGGAATATCGCTCTAAATATTCCCTAAGTCCATTTATGGAACAACCAGAATCCGCTGACGAGCGCGGCTGGCTCCCACATACCATAAGCGATTGTGCTCCCTCACCTTAGCTTTTGCACTATCACCTCGTTCTGGATTGAGCCGTTTGCTCAAATCCTGACCATCAACGCCACATTCCAGAAATGTACTGCCCTGGCTGTTGTGGACTGTAATGGCAAAGCAATTTCGCACGTTAGCAAACTGCTCCAGATGTCGATAATAGTCGCGCCACAGAAATGGATTTCGCTTAGCGATCGCCATCAGCCGACGAGCTTCTACATCAAATCGGTTCTGCTCATCTTCATGCAAAGCGTAGATTTGACGCCCGCTACCATCATCAGTTGCAACCTTTAGTCTCCAAGCTTTGTAATTGCTGTAGCGATCTTCTGAACACTCTTGAATCGTGAATTCAGTTGAAGTTGAGAGGACGATCGTTTTGCCATCGGGAGCTAAAACCGGATCGCGCGTGATCAGCCGTTCACCAGGAATGAACCGAGAGGTTGTCTTGCCATACAGATGATTGCGAATCTGCTGGTTGTAGTAATCCACTTGAGCATTGGTCCAGCAGAGAATTCTGAAACAATCAGGGTTTTGGGCGAATTCCTTGGAGATTTTCTTGAAGGCATATTTGAGTAGCGATTGCCGCTTTACCAACAGCGAGCCGTTACTCTTGTCCGGCAGATATTTTGAAAATGGCTCAAAGGGCACTTTGCTTTTAGTGACTGCATAACGGCAAGCCGTGATGAATTCCAACAGCGGGCTATCCATGCCCTGACGCACCACCTGAGTCAACACCGCTTTACTGGGTGTGTTGAAAGCTGGTGATCTGCCCTCATTCACTGGATTAAGCTGAGCCGGATCACCCATCAAGATCATTTTCAGCGAGTGCCAGGCTGATGTTCTCTTGGACGCTTCCTCAATCCAGTGCCAAAGTTGTTTCCCAATCATGGAACACTCGTCAATGAACACCACATCAAACAACCCGATATATGATGTTCCAGTCGGTGCCAACACTTTTTCGTTACCTCTGGAAACCATCCCCAGCCCGAGCAATTGGTGGATCGTGAAGAAGTCTACGCCAGTCACGCCATTTTCTGCTGCCATACGTTGCAGAACGCCGACAGCTTTATTGGTGGGAGCAGTTAAAACCACTCGTTTCCCTTGGCTGACCAAAACTCTAATTAACTGGAACACAATGGTACTTTTTCCAGTTCCAGCATAGCCAACCAGCAGAAATAAAGCAGCGGTGACTGTCGGTTGTAGAAATGTCCACATTGCGTCCAGTGCTTTACGCTGCTGCTCAGTCAGTTGAAACGGAAAAGAGATAGCCGGGGAGGAAGCAGGAAGGGTTTGCATCATAACGACTCCGCTAATTTCATCCACAAATCGGCTTGGTACAGCGGTAGCTGGTTATTTTGGTCTTCTCGAAGTTCGCGACGCGACGATCTCACATTCAAGTCGCGCTAACGTTGCTCTCCGATGTTGACCAATCGAAGGATGCAAACTTAAAACGTGATTCAGGGGTACCAATTGTTTCTATCCACCTGGCTAGTTCTCTTATACAAGGGTTGGCAGCTCAACCCATTTCTTATACAAGAGATCTAGAGAGCTGCTGAGATTCTCAAGCAGAATTTAAATTCTGTGGTATCTCTTATATAAGCGATCATGGGTAACTATGAACACAGATAAGGAAAAGCGGAGCCGTAAGGGGCAAGGACAGTATTATACAGAGCCTAAAAAGCCGACAATGATTGGTCTTACTCCCACAGCGGTTGAACAACTAGATGAGCTTGCCGCAGAGTTCCAGCTTTCTCGATCTGAGTTTATCGAACAGATTGCCCGACGGCTAATCCCCGTTGGAACGTCTATTACTACCCATTAAAGTTGCTGAAAATTCAAGTTCTCGTCAATTGTGTGAGCTACAAGGAGCAACAATGTTTCGTCAAGCGAACTGCAACATGCGTGATCCAACCAATGCCTCAGATCAAAGAACACCAAGGTCTCGTCTTGGCGGGTGAAACCTTGGTGTTCTCGATGTTTTTTTGTTATAGCCAGAGCGACCATATTGAATATGTGCCTTCCGGGCTGGATTGGTTGCTGCCTCTCCACGCTCTTGCATCATAGCAAATCGCTATGCAGCTGAAAAGACACATCGGTTCTGAAACTGAAAGAACTGATAGAATGGCGCTTCTGGCTCCGAGCAATCCCTTCAACCCTTGTGAGCCATCATGAAACAAGCAGGAACCCCTGGGAGCGACATCCCACTCTCGATCGACGCGATCGAAGTGGATGTCGTAGCCTCAGAAACAGAAACCAAAAAAGCTGCCACAACCAAACCAAAGCGTAGAGGGCGTTATCACTCATTTGAACGTCCACCAACTCATGCTGATCTATTCCCTAACGGCGAAACCGATCGCATGGCTTCTAACAAAGTCATTTGGGAAGGTTGCAATATTCTTTCCCAGGGAAGGGATATCGGTTGGGTCGAAGCAGGTCCGGGATCGCCCTACTATGAAAGCAGCGTTGCGAAGGGCAAAGGATACCTTTCCTTCTGGATTACAAACGAGCTACACGTCAAACACCCAACCGTGCTAGAAGAGGAAGCTGCTCTGGCGTTGATCGATCAGTTTGACATTCGAGCCGCCTGCTTGCATTTGATCTATGCCGCTTATGCGACTCAACTAGAACGCCCCTGGGAGCAACAGTTTGTTTTGAACGATCGCCAGCTTGAGCGATACCTTGGTTTAGACAAAAACAAAAAGCTCAATAAGCAGCAAAAGTTAGAGCTATTGCTGGAGCTGGCAAAACAGCCTTGCCATTTATTGGTGTATGTCTCCTGGCCCGAAAAAGGGAAGGTAAAGTCCTTCAGTGTCAGCCGCACTTGGCTCTGGGAAATCTCAGAACCGATTCTGCACTTTCAGGAAGACCTGATGGGCAACTCTGAGATGGTAGGTTTTACCTTGCAAGTCAAGGCAGGTAACTGGGCGCAGTATTTTCTCAATCCCAGCCGTTGCAAAGATGGCAATGGTTATTACGAATACGGCATTCTGTCTCAGTCCATTCTGCAAGACTTGATGACCATCTGGTATAACCACGAAGGGGCTGCACGGCTCATTCTCTGGCTGTTATTCAAAACGAAGGTTGGGAATGGACCCGTCCGAGCTGGCACTCTGTTCAAAGTGGCATTTGGGACAGAGAAGGTGGAGCAAGCCAGGAAAGCCTCTGCTCCCCGTAAGCGTCTGGTTTCTCAGTGGAAAACTACCTTGAAAGTGCTGGATGAACAAGGCTGGAAGTTCACATTTGATCTGGCAACTTATCCACCTCAGTACCTGCCTGACCTGCCTGACCTATTGCCTTTAACTGACATTCCCGATGATCCCGAACAGGCAGCCGAGTTCTGGTTGGAGGATGGCGCTAAGGGAGAGGGCGATCGCCTCACCGATACTGTAAAGCGACCCTATGGTGGCTTTGAGCAGTTGCTGACAGCCCGAATGGTTGTACAACCACCAGAGGAGATTTCCAGGAAGTTAGAGGAGCTAAAGGAATCACGTCCAGTGCGTAGCATTTCCGCAGGGGAAGCAATATCCAAACTATCCCTAGAGGCTGAAACTTCATCACCAACGTCACTCAAATCGCGGTCTCGCAAGTCTGAACGGCGCTTACTGTCTCCCGAACCATCTAACCAGTTGCCTGAAACCACTAAGCCAACTGAACGGATTGATTCAGGAGAGAAGTTGAAGGCACTGAGGCTAACCAGAGGAATGACTCAAAGCGTTCTCGCTGCAAAGATTGGCAAGAGTACAAGCTGGGTCAAACTGGTGGAAACTGGAAGACGCAGCATTACACCTGAAGATCAAACACTGTTGATGACCGTTCTTCAAGCCACAATGTAACCACCCAGCGAGTTCTGTAATTTTTGGCAGTCTAATAAGGTTACATTGTAGTTACACAGGGATGAATTTAGGCACTAGATATAGGGGTTAAATTGATTAGCTCTATATTATAAATAGCGTCACAGCTTTCGATCGAGCTTCTGAAAAACTTCTAGAAGATAGTCTGAATCAGGCTTTAAGTCAGATCGATGTCTGCTCCTTTGGGAGAACTCAAAAGCGCATAGAAATTTCTCTTTAATACCCCAGGTTTACCCTAATAGTTACAGCTAAACTGTTAAGTTACGGTAGGGGTTCATTGGTTAGATAGAACAGAGGAAATACCAGGGCTATTTCATTCTAGACAGAGAGGTTGAAGCTCAGTAAGCTAGACTGCAAGCCATTACTGTTGTTCAAGCATGACTAATCTTGCCATTGTTGAAGCGTTCTCCAACTTGTCAGATCCACGACGAGGAGCAGGACAACGGCACAATCAAGCCCTGTGTCTAGCCCTGTTTACGCTGGCCGTTGCAGCAGGTTGTCGGGGATTTCTTGCCATTGGCGATTGGTTGAGTGCTTACCACGAGGAACTGGTAACACTGTTTGCGCCCGCCAAAGGGCGCTTGCCGTCCTACAGCACAATTCGTCGTGTGTTGTTGAACATCGATCATGAGCAATATTCAACCTGTTTAGCAAAGTTTTTCAAGATTACTCCTCGTGCAGGCGAGATGCTAGCAGTCGATGGTAAATGCGTGCGAGGGTCGTACCAACTGGCATCGGAGCATTCGACGACTGAGTCGCACCCTGCCATTCAACTGGTGAGTGTGTACTTGGTTGAGCGTGGCTTAATCCTCGAACCCTATCAGGTCGAGCGCAAAAGTAATGAGATCAAGGTGTTGCCTGAGTTGGTCAAACAGTTTGCCTGTTGTGGGGTCGTGTTTGGCTTTGATGCGATTAACACCCAAAAAAAGTTGTCAATCCATCATTGAGAGCCAGAATCACTATCTCGGATCGCTCAAAGGCAATCAAGCAGGGTTGTTTGATGACGTGCAAGCAAACTTTCAAGCGGAAGACACTTACACCCAATCCAGCAAAGGGCATGGACGAATTGAAGAGCGCATCGTCAGCATTTGTCGAACTCTCAAAGGCATTCGTCCTTGGGCAGGATTATGCACCTTGATTCGAGTGAGTGCCACTCGCACCTTGCTCAAAGGGAAGTACGAAATCGTTGGAAAAACTGAAACGCGCTACTATATTTCTTCGTTGAATGAAACCGCACAACAGTTTGCAACTCGGATTCGCGCCTACTGGGGAGTCGAGAACAAAGTCCATTATGTGCGCGACGTGACACAAGCTGAGGATGCCGCTCGAATCCGGGTTGTGCCGCTGCCGCAACTGTGGGCAATTGCCCGCAATCTCGCGCTCAACCTGTATCGAGATCTAGGCTTTGACAATATGGCTCAAGCCCAGCGTCGTTGCGGTTTCAGTCTGAACCAATTGAAGCTACTCTTTAGAATGAAATAGCCCTGAGGAAATACCATAAGAACATTGCAGCTATAAAATCTGATGGATACTTTCAACAAGCTGCTCAATAAAGTCAATTGCATCATTAACTTGTGATTCATCAATATGCCATCGATCCCCTAAGTTGAGAGTAGGATCTATGTCTGCTTCGTGGGCGATTTTATTTCTACGTTCAATTATTGAACTCAATCCCTGCTTAACACTTTTGGCAGAAACGCCCATTAATTTAGCAACTTCATCCCATAAACTTTTATCTGAAATTAGTCGGATTGCTTCGGCAACCTTATCCGGTTGCTGGAAGCTTAGATAGGAGTGCCGCTCTCGAATTTCATCTTCCAACCAAGAGGTACTGTTTAAGCGACTTAAAATAATATTTGATAGAACAGGTAGTAACCCAGGAAGAGTGTGAGACTGTTGCAAAAAATCATATCCATGACTCTGTTGAATTTCACTCTCTAACCAAGTAGCAATACTAACTGCCAAGTTTCGATCTTGTCGCGCACTCCCTAACGAAACTTGAAACCGAGAAAATGCTGACTGAGTAGCAGTGGGTTTAAAGCTTGGTTCAGGTCTCTGCCCACGATGAATTTCAAGCATTCCCAACCTTACAACTTCATGGACATAATAATCCAGCGCACTAACAGCCAAAACCAGAGCAGCCCTGAGAATATCTGAGAGATCTAAAGCACCAGTCGCTTGGGCTTTGAAAGAGTTATGAATCGAAATCAGATCCCGAACGCGACCAATACTGGTGCGAAATTGGTCAAGCGCTGATTGCATAGGCAGAAGTTAACGCAATAACTTTATCTGCAAGATCCGAGAAAGTTAGCTGGAACTCTGCTTGCTTCTCTTGATTAGCTTGTAACACAACTCCAGTCTGCCCTAACTGTGCTGGCGTTAACGCATAAACAGGCGTTCGATGCTCTTGAGAGAGAGCAATCAAACTATTGAAATTGGAGATCTTCGTAAGTGTAAAATTACTTTCTACTCCCTGTTCTGTATATGCTTGGTCAGGCAGTAGCATATTATTTTGCTGTAGAACTGGAGCTAACTTAGAAGATATAGTCTGTTCAATTTTCTGTATCCATGTTTGAAACGCTACAGTCTCTTTCCCACGTATGATCCGGTAATTCTGGACAATACTTCCCAAAAAACGTAACGTAACTTCAGGAAAAGGATAAGCAGCGTCTTTCAGAATGGGCATAGAACTTGCCATCTTTGCCCAGGCATACCATCTTGGTAAAATCTTAGCTAAGGAATCAATCGCCATTACTGAAAAGAAATCAGCAGTCGTTGGAACCATGAAAAAATCACTGGTCATTAAAAGATTTTGATTAATTGATCCCAAACTAGGACTCATATCAATCAGAATGTAGTCAGCATTAAATTTACTAGCTGTTTTTTCAAAGAGATCAGATATAGAACCCGGTAAGTTTTTAAGGGTTTGAATTGAACCACTTAGTTCTTGAGCTATGCCCAAAGTCACTTCATACTCAGCAAATCCAACGTGACCAGGTAATAAAAACAACCCCTCTTGCCCTTCGATTGGAACACAATCCACAGCTTCAATTGCTTTCGGCTGTGACTCAAAAGCAGGAGCTAAACCGGTCTTTATGTTTGAAACTGTATTGTAGATAGCTTCTATTCTTGCCTCATCGTCCTCAGTTACTTCTTTCAAAGCAAGACCTGTTAAGTTACATTGTGGGTCGGTATCCACAAGGATTACTTTCTTACCTTTTGAGGCGAGCATCCACCCTAAATTAAAAGTAGTTGTCGTCTTACTGACACCACCCTTGTGATTGAATAGGGCTATTTTTTGAACCATCTTGCGTTGCCTCTCGGAAACAGAGATTTATGACGAGCAAGGAAATATTGTCGCAAACCTCGACCCCTCAGTATAGCTTGAAAAATACTCCAAAGACTGAGACAAGGCATATGTTGAGTTCAAAAATCCTAATTCCCCTGGTTTAATCTAAAAGTTACAATTTTTGATGTAACCTTCAAATACCCCTGAGCTTACCTAAAAGTTACAAGTCAGCAGGGATTTGAGAAGATGTTGATAAAGGATGCATAGGTTATGCAAACCTAGCTTCTCGATAGAGAACACCCCCAGCGCGCTCCAAAGGTTACATCTCAAAACCATAGAATATTCCCACAGGTCTGCTCAAAAGTTACATCAGATGAGTGAAGGTTACAAAATACCCCAGGTTTTGGCTGAAAGTTACAGGCTTATTTTGGAGAACTACTGCAGGGTAGCTCCAAAAGTTACAGCGTGAGGGTTACAAAATACCCCAGGTTTTGGCTGAAGGTTACAGTAGAAGCAAGATTAGCTACAAACACCGCAGGTCGATCCTAATAGTTACAAATATCCAGGTGGCGATCGTTTTGTAACCATTGGGCTAATTTCTCAAAAGCCTTATTTTTCAGATCATTCAGCGATCGCTTCTCCCGCTACAAGCAGGTTCTTTTCAATGGTTACAAGGAAATACCCCAGGGTTGCTTAGAAAATACCCCAGGTTCGTCCCAATAATACCCTTTGCTGATTCCAAAAGTTACAGAAAAAATCTTGAAACAGTTATCTAGTAAGCATTTCAGATTTTGGTTACACATCTGATCATTCTAATGATCTTGATCCAGCAACCGCTCTGGGTGCTTTCCAGAGCGGTTGCTATTGTTAGGACAACAAAAAACGCCGCGCCGTCGGTGCAAGTTTGTCCATAGGCTCATCAATCTCAAAACTTAGTTGCAACGACAAGTTAAATCATGCCGCCCGGTACTACAACTCAGCTCATTCAACAGCTTTATCGCCTGATCCTTCATGAGCACCAGCAGCTTTATGCAGTCTGGCAAAGCACTGACGTGTTGCAATCTCAATATGAGAAGGTGCTTACACCTGATGTTGTCGAATCCCATCTTCAGGGCAGACAGACTGTTTCAGTGCGTTTATTGCAACCGGGCACTAACACCGCTAAAGCGGGTTGTATTGATTTTGATGCTCCTAAAGATGGTTCGGATACTCAAGCACTTCAGGCAGTTTTGGCTCAAGCACAAAAAGTGCAGCAAGGTGCGACCGATCGCAGTTTATCAACATACCTAGAATTTAGTGGTCGTCGAGGCTTTCATCTTTGGCTGTTCGCTGATAATTCTCTACCTGGTGCAACCTGGATTAGGGCGTTGCAGAATCTTTGCTACTTATCAGGTTACAAACCCAAAGAAATTTATCCAGCAACCGCGACGATCGCAAACGATGGCAAGGCTTCTGGACGACCGATCCGTTTACCGTGCGGCATTCATCAAATGAGTGGTAGGCGCAATGGATTCCTGCCTGAAGTAGTCGAATGGGTAGATGGTTTTCCTGTTGTGCCAGAGAACCAGGTGGCGCTGATAACAGAATTTCAACAGGTAAATGCAGGTGCGATCGCTCGATTGGCAGAGGAAAAGTTACAGGACGTAGATAAGAGAAAAGTAGCTTCAGACTTCAATCCAAAACCCAAGACCCAGAATCTAAAAGCAGACTTTTCTATCTTGTCGCCTGATGAGCATCCTGCCTGTATTCACTACCTGACAACCAATGGTGCTCCGACTGATCAAGACTACAATGCGGTAAACCTCACCCTCTCTCGCTATGCCATCACCAGAGGATTCGATCGCACCCAGGTAGAATCTTTAGCGGAGAGAATGGCTCAGGCATCGGATCATCATCCCACTAGCAAACTTACCGTTGATGCCAAGCTGCGAAACTTTCAGGGTACCTACGCTTCGGCTCGACGTAATCCTCAAGATTACCAATGGAGTTGCAGTTATGTTCGAGCTAGTCAGGAGTTGGTACGTTGTGGGGGCTGTACGGGCTATGTTTGTCCCTTTTGGCAGTGGGAAAAACCTGATGGTGACAATGAAGCAGCAAGACGTGCAGAACGAGAATTATTAGGATACATCCTCTGTCATCCAGAAGCGGGGATGCAGGAAGCGTTGGGGATTGACCTGCCTGCTGAAGGATTCATTGCAACCTGCCCATCTGTAGCAGATGAAAAAACCCCTTTGTACTTACATCAATTGATTTGGGAAGCTCTCGTAACGCTTGAAACCGCTGGGAGAGAACTGATTCCTAGCTTAATTTTGGCTCAATTGGAACAGGTTTTAGATGGGAAATCAGCTTCGCCGACCAATATCATCAACCAGGCAGCCGCGTATTTGGATGAATTACTGCAAATGCCACCCTGTAGTTGGGACACATTTGTTGAGCATTTGACAAAAGTGAGAGATACGGGGCTGCGTTTGCTGGCAAAAGAACAGGCGACAACAGCGACTGAGTTATTGGGCGATCGCCTTCAACCGGTCACCGAAACCCTGGAAACTCTGATCAATGAGTCTCAGAATCTCCAGCGTCGCAGTGCCTCTCAAACGCTGCCAATGGTGGCATACAGTCAGGATTTGATCCATGACCTGTTTGGACAACCACAGACTGCAATTCCTACACCTGCTCACTGGCTCAACCATGCTCTCAATGGCGGGTTGCATCCTGGCAGGCTCTATGTGATTGGTGCGCCCCCTGGCTCAGGCAAGACGACTTGGTGTGCTTGGTGTGCGGATGAGGCAGCCAAAGCCCGAACGCCAGTGCTGTATGTCTCCTTTGAAATGGGCAGACAGCAGCTCTGGGTCAGTGCTTTGTCCAGGCTTGCCGGACTGAATTCAGGACTGATTGAGTCTAAACAGTGGGATGATCCAGACTATTCCAATGCTCAATGGTTAAAGCAGCAGGTTGCTCAGGCGATTCGAGCCTATGACCAGCAGATTGCAGAGCATCTAACCATTCTCGAAGCGGGACCAGAAGTGACAGCGGCTCACCTTAAAGGTGTGATTGCTCAGGTTAGACGCACGGCTAATTTGAATAAGAATGCGCCAGTGCTAGTGGTGGTTGATTACCTGCAACTAATGTGCTGTGGTGATGAGAAGTTGGATTCTGGTGCCAATGAGGTGTTACGAGTTTCTAGAGTGGCAACCGGGCTGAAACAATTGGCACGGGATACGAACACGGCGGTCGTTGCGATTAGTGATATCAATAAAGCGGCTTATCAAGAAGCGCTCCGCACCGGAATGCTGGACATGAGCGCCTTGCGAGATTCGTTCAAAATTGCTCATGCGGCAGATTGCATCATGCTGCTGCAAACAGGTAAGGCACAGCGCGGCAATGACCAGCCTAGAGACCAAGTTGATTTGTTGGAAGAACGCTATGCAGGTAATCATTTGAAGCTTCGGCAACTTCAAGATGTCCGGACTCGCTTTCCTTTGAATGAAAGAGCAAAAGCCACTTATGCGCGTCTCAGTCTACTCAAGAATCGAGGTGGTATGACCGCAGAACCCATGTTTGTTTATGAGAAGGCATATCACCGCTTTGTTCCGGTTGATCTTGATTTAGGAGGGGACAATGAATTTGAAGACCTCTAGCTCCTCTACGTCATCATCGGAAGCTGATCTGAATTCTTCAGATCCTGTCTACAATGACCTAATGGATTGGGCAAAGGAACGCAAGCAGCAGTTCTTAAGAAATCGTGCGAAAGGTAGCCCTGTAAGCTCAGGCTCAAATAATCCAGAATCACCAATCAAAACAGAAACGGAAGCCTGGATTGAAACCTGGTATACTCCACCGTCTCTGCCTTCAAGAACTATTAGACAACGAGCCGTGCCTTCTGAGGCTCTTTGTCAAGAAGCGATGGCTATAGAAGATGGGGAAGTGAAGAAAGTTCAAGAAGAGAGCCAGTCTGAACTTCAAGCTTCAGAGTCTAAAACTTCTCTCTCACCTCAGCCCACCGTTGTACTAACTCAACATCCCTTAACGTTTGAGGTTGGTCAGAAAGTTGTTCTCCGTCCTGATGCTAATCGTATACCTACTGGTATTCCGCTAAATGCTGTATTAGTGATTCAGGAGATGTATATCAATGTTTATCGACAGCATCAAAACGTTTGGTGTATTTGGTGCTGTAGTGATGCTTTCTCTGGTTTAAAGTCGATTGATTCTGATTGTTTAATGCCATTGACAGAGAAGGTCTCTACCTCTGATGTAGAAAACGTGCCTGCAATGGAATTAGAAGATTTCCATACTGGGACAACGCCTTATGTTCCATCTCATGCGGTTGTCAACTATGAGTTTGTTGAAGATGGACAGCAGCTTGCAGAGATACTCAAACCTTTGCAAACCTGCTCGGTAATTGCAGTTGACACAGAGACGACCGGGCTTGATCCGCTAAAAGATAAAATTCGCTTAATTCAGATTGCGGCTGAAAATTATCCAGTTGTTATTGTTGATCTCTTCAAACTTTCAAGGGAAACGCTTGCTCCTCTAGCTGAACTGCTTCAGGGAGCGCCGATTAAAGTTTTGCAGAATGTCAAGTTTGACCTGAAGTTCTTGCAACAGACTGGACTTTCAATTGCAGGAAAGTTGTTTGACACGATGCTGGCAGCACAGCTGTTAGATGCAGGCGTGCGATCGCACGGCTACAACCTCGCGGAATTGGTGAAGGTTTATCTGGGAGAAGACCTATCCAAAGAACAGCAGCGAAGTGATTGGAGTAATCCCAGCCTTTCTTCAGAGCAATTGGAATATGCAGCACGGGATGCAGCAATCTTGCTACGGTTGCGCGAGGTTATGAAACCCAAGCTTAAAAATGCTCGCCTGGTTGAAACTGCCAAATTGGAATTTGATTGTTTGAGTGCGATCGCCCAAATGGAACTCAACGGGATGTTGCTCGATCTCTCTCGATGGGACGACCTGCGGCAAAAACTCGAACGGAGTAGGGACCAGTTAGCAGATGGCTTGCGAAAGCAACTCCAGCCAGCTTTGCTCAGTACTCAGCTTGATATTTTAGGGAATCAAACTTCTCTCAATCTGGACAGTCAGCAGCAGGTATTAGAGGCACTACAGCAGATGGGTGTACCAGCGAAGAATACCAGCAAGCTCTCTCTAATTCCCCTGGCAGAAGAGTATCCACCCGTTAGAGCGTTGCTAGATTATCGCAAAGCAGCCAAAGCAGTCCAGGCGTTTGCCAGTAGCCTACCCAAGCACGTTCACCCCATTACCGGACGAATTCACCCCGATTATCAGCAAATGGGGGCTGCCACTGGACGCATGTCTTGCCGAAACCCCAATCTACAACAGATTCCCAGAGACAAAATCTTTCGCAGTTGTTTCATTCCAGCTCCAGGACACTGTTTGGTGGTAGCTGACTACTCTCAGATTGAGTTGCGGGTTGCAGCAGAACTGAGTGGCGATCGCCGCATGATTGAGGCATACCAGAACGATGAAGACTTGCACCGACTCACGGCTGCTCTCATCGCTGATAAATCTCTAGATCAGGTGGAAAAATCAGAGCGACAGGCAGCAAAAGCCGTTAACTTTGGGCTGATTTACGCGATGGGTGCCAAGGGCTTAGCCGAATACGCCTACAACAACTATGGGGTACAAATGAGCTTGAAGCAGGCAGAAACGTTTCGGAAGCGCTATTTTGAGGCGTATCAAGGAATTGCCCGATGGCATGGGGCGATCAAGCGCAGGCTACCGAGGGAGATACGAACAGTGGGCGATCGCCTCCGGCGCTGGCAAGATGAGCCGAAGTTAACAGAGCTTTTGAACACCCCAGTTCAAGGCACTGCCGCAGATATTACCAAAGCCGCGTTGTCAAAACTCCCTATAGCCTTGAAGGAAACGGGAGCCAGATTGATTGGTACAGTGCATGATGAAATTTTGTTGGAAGTCCCAGAAGGTACAGCAGAACGGGCTGCACAGATTCTTCAGCAAGTGATGGAGCAAGCGGGACAGCATTATTTAAGAAAGGTGCCAGTAAAGGCAGAGGTAGCGATCGTCAATAGTTGGGCTGAAAAATAACAATCTTAGAAATTTCGTTTAATTTCTTTAAATTTATTCAGGAGCCTGCTTTGTCTGCATCAGCTTGGATGCGCTCACTTAACAATAGTTGAAACGCCTCTATTGAGCTGACTGTGATCGCCTGAAGATGTAGCTGTTTGAGTAATGCCCCATCTTCTAGTCCGGTCAGCATGTCACTGACTGTTGAAGGTATTGCCTCAAATCGAACCTTCAAAACGTCAATAATTGTCTCTCGAAGGGTTTCTAGTCTTCCTTCTTGAATGCCCTCTTCTTTTGCCAAACGTTCAATACTAGTGACATATGGCATCTGTCGTTCCTCCTGGTACTGCCTCAGCTCTACCCGAAATTCCCGTTCTAGGCGATCGAGTAGGGTCATCATCCAGTCGATGAGCCTGAATAACTCTACTACATCATTTCTACTATAGCCCTGCTCGAATAGCTTCCGAACTAGGGTCCATTTCCATTGCTTGCGTTGCTGAGGCTGACCAGTGGTAGCTTTCGTTTTTAGATGAGCCATGACCACAACTACGAAGGGGTTTCGACTTTGATCCAGTTCTTCCCATTGAGTTTCATAATCAATTAGCTTAGCGATCGGAAATTCAATTCCAACCCGACACCCGCCCAGATCGTAACCGTAAGAAGAGGGTCGCCAGTTTGGACGTTCATCGCCTAGAACAGCAAGGCTGATCACAGGCTTACGATAGCGATCGAAGCAACGGTAATTGTATACAAACATTCTTTCGGCGAAGTCAGAGTCCTCCTGGGATTGGACTTCTATGTGGACCAGTATCCAGGTTTCTTCACCATCCCTTCGCCAAACTTTGAATAGCTTGTCGGTGAATCGCTTTCCCAATTCACTGTCTTTAACAAACTGTTGAAACTCTTGCTCTAGCGACTCATAGCTCCGGTTCCAGTCAATCAGTTCATGCACGGCTGGGAAGAAAAATGCCAAGAATGGCTCAAAATACAGCTCTAGCCCTTCTTTCCACGGGTCATCAAAGCTAGCTTGTGGTTCGGACGAATTGGAAGCTGTAATGTTTAGTTCATCGCTCATACAACGTTAACCCGTCTATCACCCGTAATCACAGGGATTCGTCGGGTTCATAAGAGCGCCAGTCAAAACGACGAGACTGATTACCGCTGTCTAACTTATCGATCGCCCCTGGGTCACTGTTCAAAAACTCGTCTAAATCTTCGTACTGGCTAGGATAGCGGGAACCTGAACTAGTGGTTCCGGGTTCATCTGGTAGCACTAGGCTTTCCCCAGGCTTCAAGTGAGCAAAGCGTGGGTAGCATTCATCTTGCGTCTTGCCGTCCGGTGTTAGGAGTTCTTCGCTTTCATCATCGGGTTCCCGATCGTATGCCTGAACCAGCAAACCGTTTTCCAGACGCTTAATGTGCCTCGGCATAATTAGCCTCCTTGCCTACTCAGTCAAAAATAGCCACTTGGCTGATTTTGTCAATTTTGTTGTACGTGAAAGTTAGAAAACAGTCTAACGCTTTTAGGCAAGAGAACAGTACGTATACACCGCATACGGTAGGTAATGGATCTGACCACACGGGTAATTGAGGGTTCCGGTCTCAGCATTCCGATTTTTGATGGGGCGCACAATAACGGAAAGGGACGGTATTTGTCGGAACCGGAGATTATTAAGAATTCCTTGCTGGAGCAGATGTTTGAACCAGAGGAGTTGCAATCTTTGCTGCTGGTGAAAATTGATCATCGCAATCCAGACGCAAATCATCTGCAAGAAAGAGGATTTGCAGATGGTATTCAGCGGCGGCTGGCGTTCAGTTCTGGCAACAGTTACTACTTTGCAGATGACGACTTGCGTAAGAAGATCCGTCGATTGTTTGCAACAGAGCCGGATGCTGCCTGTCGGTATGGTTCTCTGCTAGTGAGTAACTGCTACAAGGGGTCGGATACGTTAGAGAACCTGCGGGTCAAAATAGTGGATTTCAATGACCCGGAGTATGCTCGCTATAAGACCGGAGATTGCCACGGTAAGATTTCGCCCCAGCTTGCTCGTCACTTAGGGGGTGAGCAGAACTGCCCGTTTCAGTTCCGGTTTGCCTGGAGGAGGCAGTGGGCAGAGGGAAGTGAGGAAAGTAGTCCCCGTGCTAGCTTCTTATCCAAGGGAACGCTGCTGCCTGATGCTCAACTTACTGACGCAGAGGGTTATGACATCGTTATGGATCGATCGTCGATCAAGGGCATTAAAAAGGCACGATTGAATGAGTTGATTCCTTGTGGAGATTATGAGTTTCCGCAAGTTGCAATGGGCAACCGGGGCAATGCTAGAGCCACCAGTTACGACAATAGCTGGCAGTTTACCATCTGGTATTCTGAGGACGCTGTGCGGCAGGATTTGAAGCAGCTAACAGAGGAAAAAGCTAAAGTCTTGGCAGATTTACAACGGAATCCTTTGGCGTTGGCGCGGTACATTGTGCAGGAATACGACAAGGAACAGCAACGGCGACAGGAGCGATCGGAAGAAGAATTTGAGGATGTGGATGGCAACGCCAATAACCAAGTGCAAGAATCCCGCTGGATCTCTTTGCTTCGGAATGACAAATATGGACAGTTAGTCGAAACCCCCAAGTTTCGGAAATTTGCGACAGATTATGTAGCGGGCAGATGGCGAGATTTAGCAATCAAGAGTGGTTATACCCATAGTTCAGGTATGGCAATGCCATCAGATGACTTACCACGTGGCACGGTTTGTGTACCTCATCTTCCAGAAGGGGATGTAATTCTGACCCGCTACCCGATAGTCAATTCAGACAACATCCGCCTTTATCGAAACGTTCACGACCCAGAACTAAAGAAAACCCGCAATGTCATCTGGATTAATCCCAGAGATGCTGAGGAATATCACCAAGCAGACTTTGACGGTGACCAACTAATGGTCAGTCCTGCTAGCAAGTTACCCAGCATTACTAAGGAAACGTTGCGAGCTGGTGAGCCGGGGCGATTTGAGAAAGTAAAGCAACGTCCTAAACTCGCTTATACCGAGGTTGCAAGTGAAGATGGGGAATTGAAGTACCAGAGTCTAGCTCAGATTGCGGCGGCAGTGAATCAGAATAAGGTTGGGTTGGTGGCAACTAATATTGGACGGGTGCAATCATCCATGCCGGGTGAAGGGGAGGATGTTGAGCGGTTTGAACGCCGCCAACGAAAGTTGCTCAACCGTCTATTTCAGGCACTTCAGGTAGAGGTTGATTCGCCTAAGAGTGCAGAGCGTCTGGAGGATATCAAGGAGATTGAAGGAGAGAATCTACTTTCAGATGCGAAGCGATGGTCTGAAACGCATCCTAGCCACTTTTTCGACTTTAAGAAAGACGATCGTCTCTATCGCAGTTTTGCCATGCCTGCCGATGCTCCCGGCTCAATCAATGTTCTTGCCAGAGAAGTGGTCAATCCCTTGTGGGAGCCGACTCGGATTCGCAGCCGCGATCGCCATGAGTTTCGCTATCTGTTCCCCAAAGATGGTTTGTCTGTAGATGCGTTGGAGTGGGCAGAGGAGCTGAAGACCCGCTTCCAGCAAGCCAGAGATGAGATTCAGGAAAGAGTGGGGGAAGACCGGGATGCCTTCAATGAGGAATTGGGCAAGCTCTACGATAGCTATCGGGCTGAAGTCAATGAGTTGTTTCCAACACCAGAGGAACGGTTTGAAGGAGCAGCCGCACTCTGGTACACGCAGCATACGCGCCCGGAAATGGATCGGCACCGTCGGGACTGTCTGACACTGGCAGAGCAAATGGATATTACCTTTACTCTCCAGCATGGGTATGAATTGCCCAGCGAAGCCCTACCCAGAGATGCCTATGTGTTAAGTGTGCCGTTTGGGTCAGATGCAATTCGGTGGAAGGAAACCTTGGAGCATAAGGGCATTCAATTTGATGCGATCATTCATCCGCAGCTCCCAATGATTGAATTTGCGTTCAAAGATGTTCCCCCACGAGTCGTTGAGAAACTGGAGGCTAAGTTTGGCAGGAATGTTAATGATCTGGATACGCTTCATATACCCGATGATTTGCGAATTATTCCTCCTGCTGATCACACTTGGGCAGAATCACGGCAAGATTCAGGGGTAGGAGCGCTGGCATACAACCTGTTTACAGAGGAGGTCTGTCAGCAGCTTCAGGCGTTTCAGTTTGATGAAATCAAGATCTTGGGCATTCGTCACAATGATTTTGCAGGGGAGAATTTTGCCAGTAAGCAATGGCGCAATCAAGCGGTGAGTTTGCAGGTGGGTGCATTTGAATTGCCAGAATCTCACCCTGAGTACTACCGCTACAACGGCACTCCGATCGTTCAAATTGATGACAAGAACTTGGGCACCTTCTCACCAGATACACCCAAGTTACCGATCGGCAGTTCCTTTGAAGCCAAGCTACGTCCTGAAGGTTCCAGTGTGCTTCTGAAATTGAACCCTGATTCGATTCAGCTCCCTGAGCTGGTACTCCCCAATTCAGAGTCTGCCCAGAACTCCGAAATGGACAGAGATCAGTGGCACAGGGAAATGTTTGAAGGACTTGTATCTGCTGTTGGCACAACCTATGAACAGCAGCGGTCAAGTGATTCTGGAATTGCTCAGTTTAAGGTGGGTGATAAATGGACTGCTTACGTTCAACCTACAGGTGACTTCATTATTCGGAACGAAGGCAGGCGAACAATCTGTCGGGGAAATTTGAACACGGGTGAGGAAATGTTGCCGTTATCTGAAGAATATGCAAATGACTTAGAGAAAATGATGGCAGCAAGAGAATCAATTGCTCAACATCAAGAAGTATTAGCCATTAATCGTTACGCTCCAAAACAGAGAGAGACGCAATTAAGTTAATAGTCATAAATTTATGACTCTAAGCCTAAGGATAAGAAGTATCGAGGAAATTCATAGTACTCTTGCTTATGAGAGCTGTGTGGTATAGAACAGAAACAAAAGTTATTAGGATAAACCAGCTTCACCTTCACTAATTCAAGTCTTAAATAACCGCATGGCATTGAGTGTTACCAGCAAGGAAGACCCCATGTCCTCAAAGACAGCGATCGGTAGTCCAATTACACCCAGAACGCCCAGGATGATGAACGTAGCATTGAGGACTAAAGCAACAGTAATACTTTGTTGAATGACTGATATGGTGCGGCGGCTGAGGCTAATAGCATCGCCTAAACGTCTTAAATCATTTCCGACCAGCACAACATCAGCCGCCTCCAGCGCCACGTCGATCTTGCCAACTGCAAAACTAACATCGGCAGCAGCCAGAGCAGGCGTATCATTGATGCCGTCTCCAACCATGCCCACAACACCAGAGCGGCGTAGCTTGTAAATGGCTTGTAATTTATCTTCAGGAAGTAACTCAGCCTGGTATTCCTCAATGCCAACTTCCTGAGCAACCTGTCGCGCCACGGCTGATCGATCGCCCGTCAGCGTCACCAGTCGTTTGAGTCCAATCCGTTTCAGCAAATGCACGGCTTCTGTAGATTCAAGCCGTAATCCATCGGCAAGCGCGATCGCCCCTACTAATCCCTGTCGTGTTCCGATTAACACGGGTGTTTGTCCTTGAGATTCAATCTCTGCCAAGAGCGATTTAGCGGCGGCTGAAAGTTCAATGTCTTGTTCTTCAAACAATCGACGATTGCCTACAAAATAAACAGCCGGTCCAAATTTTGCCCAAATGCCCTTGCCAGGAACAGCCGTGAAGGATTCTGGAGCTTCCAGATCTAATCCTTGCGCCATTGCCTCAGCAACGATCGCTTTTGCCAACGGATGCTCTGACTGTTGCTCTAGCGAGGCAGCAATCATCAGAATCATGCGATCGCTCATTGCACCCAGATTGTGTACCTTCTGCACCACTGGCAGACCTTGAGTAATCGTGCCTGTCTTGTCAAAGGCTAACGTAGTGAGCCGTCCAGCAGTCTCCAGGGCATTTCCACCTTTGAATAGCACGCCTTTCCG
The DNA here is from genome assembly GCA_003003615.1 of filamentous cyanobacterium CCP2. Taxonomy (GTDB): domain Bacteria; phylum Cyanobacteriota; class Cyanobacteriia; order Elainellales; family Elainellaceae; genus Egbenema. The sequence continues at coordinate 26,844 of PVWD01000001.1, forward strand.
GGTAGCAGCTCCGATTGCACTAATGAGTGCAACAGGCGTTGCAATCACCAGAGCGCAGGGGCAAGCAATCACCAGTAACACCAGTGCTTTGTAGAACCAGGGCTGAAACGGTTGGGCAAACAGAAGTGGGGGAACCAGTGTAATGCCAGCCGCCAGCATTACCAGAGCCGAGATAACTTGAGGCTCGATAATTCAGGAGTTCTACAGTCTTTGCAAGAAGCGAGAAGTTTATCATATCAGTACCAAGTGATACTCTGATATAAGAAACTCTTCCCAAATCAATGAATCCGAACGCCCGTACCACTGGACTAAACCTGAAAGCCAAATTATTTCGAGGGTTTTCTGACCCCTCGCGCCTCTCCATTCTGGAAGCTCTCCGTAATAAATCTTTGACGGTGACTGAGATTGTGGAAGCTACAGGGCTTACTCAATCAAATGTCTCCAATCATCTTGGTTGTCTACGCGATTGCAATCTTGTTTATCGGGAGCAGAAAGGCTCCTATGTTTACTATGGCTTGAGCGATGAGCGAGTAGCACGACTACTGTACCTCGCTGATGAGTTTCTAGCCGATGTGATGAAAGGAATTTACGAGTGTACTCGTTATAACGTACCGGAGGAAAAGTGACCGTGAAGCCGCAGCAAACAACAATCGAGATGACGGTGCAGGGAATGGATTGCTCGGATTGCGTGCGGCATGTCCGGCAAGCAATCGAGAACTTAGAGGGCGTGCAATCGGTGGATGTCCTTCTGTCTTCTCAAAAAGCGATCGTTCAATTCGATCCAGAGAGGATTGAACGGCAAACGGTTTACAAAGCCGTAGAAGGCGCAGGCTACAAGGTTATCAAGCCAAACACAACGCTAGAACTGACAGTTCACGGGATGGACTGCTCAGATTGCGTGCGGCATGTGCAACAGGCGATCGAAAAAATGAGTGGTGTTGAATCGGTTGAGGTGTTTTTGGCATCCCAAAAAGCAGTCGTAGAGCTAGATCCGACGCAAGTGAATCGGCAACAGATCGTTCAGGCTGTCCAAGCCGCAGGCTACTCGGTTGCCGAGCCAACCACGATCCTTGAAGTTTCTGTCAATGGCATGGATTGCTCGGATTGCGCTCGTCATGTGCAGCAGGCACTTGAAAAGCTTGATGGTGTGGAATCAGTCGAGCCGTTTGTGACCTCTAAAAAAGTAGTTGTGAAACTGAATCCGGTAAAACTTTCTCGTCAAGAGGTTTACCAAGCGATTGAAGGTGCAGGGTACTCCGTTGCCGACCAACCCAAAGAACCACGTAGTCAAGCGTCGATCGACGATATCACCCGACCTATTCTCACACTATTTGGTATTGTGATCGGGGCTGTCCTCTTTGTTGTGCTGGTGGGTGAGCGGTTAGGGCTGTTTGAATCCTTAACAGCCCGTGTTCCCTGGTTTGTTGGAACGATTTTAGTTTTAGCGGGAGGCTATCCGTTACTGATTAATGTGGTACGGGCGGCACTCAAAAATAAGATTACTTCGCACACCTTGATGACAGCAGGGCTGATTGCTGCCCTTGTTGTCGGGCAATGGGCAACGGCGGCGGTAGTTGTGTTCTTTATGTATCTGGGGGAGTACGTTGAACGCTTCACCACAGAACGAGCGCGGCGTGCGGTCACCGATCTGGAATCCATTGCCCCTCGCATGGCACGGGTCGAGCGTGGTGAACAAGAGGTTGAGGTGCCAATCTCGCAGGTTACGGTCGGTGAGATTGTGGTTGTGCGTCCCGGTGAACAAATCCCCGTAGATGGAGAAGTCATCAGTGGGCAGGCAACGGTCAATCAAGCAGCGATTACAGGTGAGTCAATGCCGATCGAAGCCAGATCTGGAACAAACGTGTTTGCAGCAACTCTGGCATCGTTGGGCAGTTTACGGATTCGAGCCACGGCAATTGGAGCCGATACAACATTCGGGCGTGTGATCAAACTGGTGGAAGAAGCCGAAGCCCGTCGAGCCGATGTGCAAAGGATCGCAGACAAATTTTCGGCTTATTATCTTCCAGTAGTGTTAGGGGTGGCAGCACTCACTTTTACCGTTCGCCGTGATCCGTTAGCAACCGCAGCAGTGATGATTGTGGCATGTTCCTGCTCATTTGCGTTAGCAACGCCGATCGCCATGCTAGCTTCGGTTGGGGCAGGAGCAAAACGAGGTCTACTGATTAAAGGTGGAAAATATTTAGAGTCTCTCGCTCGCGCCGATGTGCTGTTGATTGACAAGACTGGAACCCTGACGCTAGGTCGTCCTCAAATTACCGACGTTGTGCCGCTATCAGGAGTATCTGAGACTGATGTTTTATCGTGGGCAGCTTGTGCAGAACGATACTCCGAACATCCACTGGCTCAAGCTGTACTAACGATCGCAGAGGAACGCAACGTACCACTGAATAAGCCAGAACAATTTGAAGCATTTCCAGGCATGGGGGTGCAAGCACTGGTCAATGGGCACGTCATCGCTGTTGGCAATCATCGTATGATTCCAGGCGGAGCTTCCCTGACTGTTATGAAGCGATTTGAGGAGCAGGGCAAAACCATGCTGTTTGTTGCCCGTGATGGTGAGTTGGTTGGGGTTCTAGCTGCGACGGATGCAGTACGTACCGAGGTTCCTACTGCCATTGCTCAGGTTCGTAAACTGCAACTGAAACAAATTGAGCTATTGACAGGAGATAACGAGCGGACAGCCGCTGCTCTTGCTGGCAATCTGGGAATTCGCTATCGGGCAAATCTTCTTCCTGAAGACAAGATTGCGATCGTGCGAGAGTACCAGGCGAAGGGACACACGGTGGTTATGGTTGGCGATGGCGTGAATGATGCTCCAGCTTTGGCACAAGCAGACATTGGCATTGCGATGGGAGCAGCGGGAACCAGTGTGGCGATCGAAGCGGCTCATATTGCTCTAATGCGTGACGATTGGCAGCTTGTACCAGAGGTGTTGCAAATCGCTCGTCGCACGATGAGAGTAGTGAACTTGAACATTGCATTTACGGCTGTATTTAACTTAGCAGGGTTATCACTAGCTGCCTTCGGCTTTCTGCCACCCATCTTTGCAGCAGCAGCGCAATCCATTCCAGATATAGGCATTCTTGCAAACTCAGCACGCCTACTGCGTCAGAAGTAGTGCCGTATTTATTTTGTTGGTTCTTCCATTATTATGATTTCTTCTGTTAAGGCTGCTGAAAGCTGTCACTCAGTTGCCGAAGCAAACCTCGCTAATTCCTCTTCAAACGATTCAAAGGTCGTATCAAGTCAACTGAAGATGCGGCTCCTTTGGATCGTTTTGGGGCTGCGGAGTAGCCTATTTCTGTTTGTCTTGATGATCGGGTTTTGGACTCACAGCCTGTCGCTATTAGCTAGCTCCGGCGATATGTTTTCCGATATGGTCGCCATAAGCCTGACGTTAGGTGCAACGGCATTGGCACAGAGTCCTGCTACAAAGATGGCAACATTTGGGTATCGACGAATTGAAATTTTGGTGGCATTGCTCAATGGGTTAGGAATCCTTGCGATTTCTGTCCTAACAACATGGGAAGCGATCGGTCAATTTCAAGAACCAGATCCCATTCGAGGGCTACCCATGCTAATTACAGCAGGTGTGAGCCTGGTTTTTAACAGCATTATTATTCGTCTTCTGCATGATGAGAGCAGTCATGACCTGAACTTGAAGGGGGCTTTTCTCCGTATCCTTGCCGACGCCACTGGTTCTATCAGTGTAATTTTAGCAGCTTTAGGCATTTACTACTTCAACTGGCTATGGGCAGACGCTATGGCAAGTTTGCTAGTGGCTACATTTTTGTGCATTAGTGCAATTCCTCTGGTAATGGATAGTTTAAGGATTTTGCTGGAATTTGCCCCTCACTCAATTGATATAACCGCGATCGAAGCTGCTTTGCATTCCTTTCCTGAAGTGTGTCAAGTGAAGAAGCTCAATGTTTGGACAATTACATCCGATCAAATTGCGCTCAATGCTCATCTAGGGGTGAAATTGATGACCACCGAGGAGCGTGGCCAGTTGTTGAATCAACTCCAAACTTATCTGATTCAAGAATTTGGTATTTATGAGCTAACCTTGCAGCTTACTGCATTTCAGGAGCGCGATCGCAATGAACCCTAATCGAATAAGCAACAGGGAACAACAATCCGTTAAAAAATCGCTAATGATGTAAAGGAAAATTTTATTATTGGAATCCTCTCATGAATGACTCAAAACCTCAAATCTCTTCCGAACAACTTCCAGAAGTGTTTGCTTTGGCAGCCCGGTTGCAGGAGCAACAGGAGCATTATTCTTTGTCAGAGCTAATCCAAATTGGCGCGGAGGCAAATATTCAGCCAGAGTTTATTCAACAGGCGGTACAACAAATTCAAGCGACTCAAGTCAAGCAAAGCAAAACTCGCCGATGGCAGCAATCGTTAAAGGTGGGATTAATTAGTTTTGGTGTTGTACTTGGTCTAGGAGTGTCGGCAGGGTATGCGGCTATCTGTGGTTCCACAATGGAAGCCGAAACAAGTCAGCAAGAGCAGTCATTTTGGTAGCAAGGATTACGGAGGGTTGAGAACATGATTGCGTCAGCCCAAATTCCTCAATCTCTGGTTCAGCAGGTTGACTAAGAGCTACTGCCTATAATTCAAATCAAAAGCGTAATTCCCCATCATCCAATTGAAGTTTATTCTGTTCCTGCTCTTTGGCAACTGCTTGGCGTGGGAAACTACCTGAGTTTGCTTTACTTGGTAAAGCGTTGACGTAGGCGAACCATCAACAGATCAACCTCTGGTAGTTTCAATCGGGTGGCAAGAAAGGCGAACATACTTAAACCTGCCAATCCTGACAAGCTCAGTTCGGAAAGTTGAACCAGTAGTCCCTCTGCCCCCCAAACCTGCTTACTAGCCCAAAGGATGCCCCAGCAGACAAACCCTGCAATGACACTGCCGACCGTTAGTCCTAAAATTGGCAAACTCCATTCTCGCCACGGTAAACCCTGGAGTTTACGATCGAGAACCCATAGCAGCATGATCATTGAGATCAGATTGACACCTACCGTTGCCAGAACTACGCCAGGTGCTCCAAACGGCTTGACTAGAACATAATCCAATGCCGCATTCAGAAAAATATTGATCGCACTGATCCGAAAAGGCGTATCTCCATCACCCAAGGCATAAAACACGCGCACTAACACGTCCCGCCCTAAGTAGACAAACATTCCAATCCCGTAAGCAACCAGAACAGAGGCAACAACTTGAGAAGCGGATCGATCAAAGGCGTAGCGTTCATAAACAACTCGCACGATCGGAACGGCTAGTGTCACCATCAACGCACTCAGGGGCAGCATGGTCAAAGCTGTAAGAATTAATCCTTGTCGAATCCGTACTTTTAGCTCTGTCCAATCACTGGGGTCTGCCAGTCGAGAAAATACAGGCAACAGCGGTACCAGAATGACGTTGGAGATAATTCCGAGCGGGGTTTGCACAAGCAGCCCTGCATAACTCAGAGCCGCCGCCGCTTGAGGAATGTAGGAGGCAAAGAATAAATCTGTGTAAACATTAATTTGCAACATGCCGGAAGAGAAAGTTGCGGGACCCATGACTCGAATAACTTCTTGCACGGCTGGATGGCGGAAATTGAACCGGAGCCGTAACGTACCCATTCCAGCCTGCCACTGAGCATGAATTTGCACGATCCATTGCAGTAACGCACCTGCCAGTGTTGCGTAAGCAAGCACCAATCCACCCAACAGAACATATTGAGAATTTGTGACTTTGCTCCCTGGAAAAAACGTCAGAACTCCCAAGCCCAGTAGTACCGTAACACTAGAAAACAGGGGACTGAGTGAAGGGAGCCAATATTGATGTGCGGCATTGAGCGCACCAAACCCAATACCAATCAATCCAGCAAGCAATGCCATTGGTGCCATAATGCGGAACTGTTGAACGGCGATCGCCCGCACTTCTAATCCATAAGAATTTTGGCTTAACCCTGGAGCCACCAGGTCAATTAATGGTTCAGCAAAGAAGATTAGTCCAACCGTGACCAACAGCAGTGCTCCACCCACCAAGGTTGTGATGGTTTCAACAACAGGTGCTGCTTCCGCTTTCTCGCGCCTAGATAGAACGCTTGCAATTGCACTGTGAAAGGGTCCATTAATGCCACCCAACAATACCAGTAGAAACCCTGGAATCACATAAGCATAGTTATAGGCATCAACGACTGCTCCAACACCGAATGCTGCTGCGATCGCTTGCTGACGCACCAGCCCAAAAAGCTTGCTGATTAAGGTTGCAAACGCCACAATTCCAGCAACGTTAACCAGAGAACGAGACAATTTTTGATGTTTATCCATTCGAGGAGGGTTCAGCTAAATTTCTAACGCTTGTTTCTTTGTGCTCGATCACTGCGCTGCCCTTCTCGAAACGCGGCAATCAGTAAGCATCCAATCCCAATGTTGATTGCCACGTCCGCCAAATTAAAAACTGGAAAATGAATGAGGCGAAAGTCTAGAAGATCCACGACTTCCCCTTTGACAAAGCGATCGATCCCGTTTCCCAAAGCTCCTCCTAAAATGCAACCGTAACCCACGCGCTCCCAACGATTGAGATTAGCGCGGAGCGCCAGCACAACGAGACCCAAACTGACTCCTAAAGAAATCCATTTCAGCCATCCACCATTATTAGAGAACAAGCTGAACGCAGCACCTTTGTTGGTGACATAGGTCAGGTGAAATACACCTGGAAGAAGCGGCAAAGTCTGACCCAGATCAAAAAATTGAACGGTCAAAAATTTGCTGGCTTGATCGATTGTGAAACTGAGCAAAGCTGCATACCAGAAGGTTTTATTTTTAACTCTTATCCTCACTCGATTTAGACCTGTTTAATGAAAACAACAATTTGGAAAAACCCTGTGCTTTAGCTATTAGACGGCGGAGCAAGCACTTCTGGGTCGTCGTCGATCGACAGCAAAAACTGAATCAAATCCGTCTGGTCTTGCGGCGTAAATCCTGCTTTCTCGTCTACCCAGTAGGCGTGTCCGCTGCCATCAACATTGGCTCGTTGCAAATCAGGATTTGCCCGGTTTGCAGCAACCATCGGCTCCCGCAAATCTCGATCAAGTAACATCCGTAGGCTTGCTTCGGGATCAGGTTTGACATTTCGCATCAACGTGCCAACGATGCCAATTTGGTCTGGATTCGCAATGCTAAAGTATCCATCTGTGTCTCGCTTTATGGCATCTGATCCCGCTGCGACACCGCCGTCATGCAGATAGGGAGCGAGCAGATAAAGTCCAATTAGCTTGGGAACTTTGTACCCTCCAGCCGGATCGCTCAGTGCATAGGCAAGATCGATGTCTTCTTGGGGAGTGATATCTGTTGGGATTGATAGTACAGGAGGGTTGGGCGGCAGCGGTACTGAAACATTCGGTGGATAGGTTTGCGGCGGGGGGACAAACAGTTCGGCAAATCCTTTGGAAGCAGGCGCTCGTAGCGGTTGTGTCCCAACCTCTTTGACGGGAATTACCTTATGGTTAGTGAAATAGCGACCACTGTGGCAGGTCGCACAATTGGCTTTCGTAAAAATTGCTGCCCCTCGTTCTAGCGTTTCTGGGTCAGCCGATGAGTACGGAGGGGGTGCCAAGGTGTTTTGCCAAGCAGACATGCCATTGAGTTGAGCCGCAACAGGTAAACCCGGTGTGGATGCCATCAAACCGTTCTGCATGAACAGCGATCCCTTTGGATATTCTGGCATCTGAATGGTTTGATTAATTCCGGGTGCTCCCGGTGTGGGATCGACTTGATCAATAAATTCTGAAGGGCGAACTCCTTCGGGTAGGCGGTATTTAGGGTTAGCTGCCTTTTGGAACATGGCTCCCAGGTACGTTTCTTTATCGATGCCAAAAGCACTTTCAGCCACATCCGCTGTTGTTGTCGGGTCGGCATTGAGACCAAACACAGCATTGTTTAAAGTAGTCAAGCCGTGGAACCAGCCGATCGAGGCGACACCGCTCCAGGCATAAGGATGGGCATTATGGGTATAGGAAGAGGGAATCTTTGCCGAATTGTTTTTGAGGTCGCCGTTAGAAACGAAGTTTCCGGGAGGCCAGGCAAGGATGGAGGCATCCACTTCGTCTTCTAGCGTCTTCGCGTCTGGCAAATAAGCCTGCTCTCCATTGCCATTGATGTATGAGTGCTGACCAGGAGGAATGTTTGTTGGGTTAACATCGGTTTGACGAAATAGGGCGGCTGTGTTGGAAGCCATCGCCAACAGTACCCCAAGATTGATGTCTGTATTGGTTGCGCCTTCCATGATGCGTCCAGTTTTCTCATTCACAGCCGTATGGCAGACAGCACAGGTCACTCCCACCCGGAGTTTGGCATTGTCAATGTGGGTGATTAATCCCAGGGGGAAGAGGGAACCTTTTGGAACATCAAGACCTGTATTTAGTGATGTGCCTGCTTTAAAAGTGCGTCCTCCGATAGTGACATCCTGATCGAGGGGAATTTGCAAATTCGTTGTGGATTCACCCTTGAGGGCTGTAATCGCTGTTACCAACTTCCTCACGGTTAGAGGACCGTCCAGAATGCCGATAACATCCGTAAAAAGAATTTCATTGCCAAATGTTTCCTGATAAAACGCATCTCGTCCCAGATCAATCAGGTTTTCAGTGATCTCGACTGCCCCTTTTTCAGGTGATAACTGTTCGCGCCCCGATTGTGTCTGCAAGAGAGTGGCTGCCTCTTCTTTATTAACGACTTTGCCCAGCACATCATACGAGCCAACCCCCCTTGGCGCAGATTTTGTAAATGGGGTATATATAGGTCATGCCAATGCCCGGTGGTCTTCCAGGCAGGGTCAGTTCAATTTGTTAGCCTGCCAAACCAGCAAGGACGACCAGAGCAATTAGGATAATCAGTGAGCGGAACCACATATTCAGATCCTCATTTCTTGCTAAACGCTAATTCTGTGACAGCAGGTTACGGTTTCGTTTGAAACGGTCGAGCAACCAGGCTGCCAATCCTGCTACTGCCAACAAGGGGGTAAGCCAGTCTCCCCATCGAACATAGAGAGTTTGAGTTGAGCGGCGATAAATGGTATCGATGTGAAGTTCATAGGTGTTTAAGCTGGAGCGCCATAGGGTTCGTCCATGCGGGTCTACGATGCCGGAATAACCTGTGTTAGTGGCACGCACTGCCCAGCGATCGCTTTCAATTGCTCGCATGACATCCTGAGCATGATGTTGAGCAGGCATGGCTGGACTGTAATGGGCATTGTTGGAAGCGGTGAGGATAAACTGCCCTCCTGTCGCTGCTTGAGCGCGAAAATGCTCAGCAAAGGCAGACTCATAGCAAATTCCCACGATCGCTCGACCGAAGGGGGTATCGAAGGTTTGGTTAGATTGACCTGCAATCAGATTTGCTTTGAGCGGTGAGAGGCGATTCACGAATTGACCCAACCATTGCTCAAAGGGGATGTACTCGCCCAATGGCACTAGCTTGGCTTTCCGGTATTCACTGAGGGTCTGCCCATTGCCCGCAACGGTAAACAGGCTATTGGTCAAGCGATTTCCTTGCGTACCCAAGGCTCCAACCCACGCCACAACTTTTTCTTCCAAAATGGTTTGATAAAAGGGATTTTGAATGCGGTTTGGCTCAGTCCATCGAAAGGGTAAAGCAACCTCTGGAGTGAGAACGGCATCAACCCCTTGATTTGCCAGTATCTGATACCCCTTAGTGTAGTTTTTGAGAGCGCGTTGCCAGCCTTCTTCGTAGAGCTTGACTTCGTTCGGAATATTGCCCTGAATGATGCCGACTTTCAGTGCTGATGAAGGAGGTTGAGCAAGTGGACGAATGTAGAAGGTAAAGCCGATTAAATGCAGAGTGATGATTGCTCCAGCAGCGATACACAAGTACTTCCAGTTGAAATAGATAGGGCGAGTTACGTTTTTGCGGTTAATCCATGCCTCGGCAATCCATCCATTTACAGTAATAATGGCGGCGGTTACGGTGAGAGGACCTGAAATTTGCCCTAGATGCAGGAGTGGCAAGTTGAAGGGACTTTGCGTGTAGGACAGAGCACTCCAGTAAAGCGGTCCTTGGCTCCAGAGAAATTCCAGGCTACACCAAAGGGCTGTTCCAATCAGGACACGACTGAGAGCGATTCTTAACTTGGATGTTTGAGACAGAGATCGACAAACAAATCCAAATATTCCTACCCATAGCGCCACCTGGACAGCCCCCCACAACGTGATGAAGATCCAGCAGAAGAGGGCGATCGCCAGACTTGCCCACCAGTTGACTCCCATCCAGGTCATGGGGTGAATGCCAGTAATCCAGGATAGTGCCAGTCCGTGATACCCGATTCCCCAAACCAATCCTTGTAAGAGCAATGCTTTGAAACTGCTCTTGAATTTCACCGCTAAAACCCATAACGGCACCAGTGCAACCCATGCCAGAACCCAGAAACTAAGGGGAGCAGGTGCTAACCCCATTAAAATGCCACTTGTTAGAACAATGATGAGAGGTTGATGCTGCCAGAGCCGTTTTTTGAGATTCAGCTTCAGGGGCTTAGGTTCAGTCATGGATTCGTCGGGCGGACAAAGTTCATCGTAAATGCAAGCCAGTTTCCGTAGAGGCGATCGAAGCGAAATCCAGCTTCTTCAGCCAAACGGCGAACTGTGCTCTGGCTTTGATAGTGGGGATCGGGGATGACTTCGGTGATTGATAGGACACCGTTAGGTTTGAGCGCTTCATAGACCTCTCGTAGTGCCGCTTCCCGGTCTGGAATCTCTCCCAGCACCGTCACCAGCCACGCTCGATCAAAGGCATGATGCTCCAGTTTGCCTTCGCCCGCTCCAGCCCGTATCATCCGCACGTTGGTCAGGTTTCGTTCACGCACTCGCTTTGCCACTCGATCCAACATGCCTTGCTGGATGTCTAATGCGACAACCTCGCCGTTGGGTCCTACCCGTTCAGCCGCCGGAATGGTGATTCGCCCCGGTCCACAACCAATATCTAAAACGCGCATACCGGAAGCAATTTCAAGACGATCGAGAAGGGTTGCACTGCTGGCAACAGCATTCATGTATCCGTTTTCTAACGACCAGCCTAGCCAAGGTGGGCAGGGCAGCGATCGTTGTCGAGCAGCAAATCGCCACCATAAACCTATTCCAATCAGAATGGTAAAGGGTATCCCAATATCAAACAAAATTGTTCTCATAGCATTGAAACCCTCATTACGATTTTGGTATCAGAGCTTGCTCTGTTTATGCTTTCTTAATCACTCCAAACCACAGCAGTTGGTGAGACCGTTTTGATGTTATTTCCTCTATTTGCACTCTTTTGTCTGATGTAGCTCATCGCCTTGTTCCAGAGCGCGACTCTCTTGCAGCATCGCGCAGAATATCGATTCCACCTTTCACGGCGATCGCGGCAATTGCGACACCGACGACCAGATCGGGCCAAGGTTGATTAATCCAGGCAACTAGCCCACCAGCAACCAGAATGCCCAGGTTAGAGATAAAGTCGTTAATGCTGAAGGTTTGGGCTGCACGGAGGTTGACATCGGCATTTTTTAGGGGCTTCAGCAGTTTGAGGCTAAGTAGATTGATTGCCGTCGAAATCACGCTCATTGCGACCATGACGATTCCAGTAGGCTCGGTGCCTGTCATGACACGACGGATTGCATCGCCTAAAACGCCAATTGCGAAGATAATTAGAAGCACACCTGATACACGCGCTGCGACAACTTTCAGCTTTGGCGATCGCCCGATCGCGAAAAGACTGATTGCGTAGACAGCACTGTCGGATAAGTTGTCCAAGGCATTAGCGATCAACCCACTGGAGTTACCCAGTAAGCCGGTTATGAATAGTGAAAGCGACAGGAGCACATTCAATCCCAGAACCTGAAATAAAACGCGGCGCTTTCGGCGTGCCGTCGCGTCAACAGTTTTGTTTTTGTTTGAGTCTTTGTTGGAGTCGTTAGTTGCTTTGCTCATAATGATTCTGGGTTTGAGAATGCTTGCCTGTGTGTAAAGTGCGGAATCAAACGACCCGTGTGTTTCATGTACTCACGGTACTGACCGCCGAACGTTTCAATCATCATTGCTTCTTCTTCAGGAATCCGTAGAACAACGATTAGCAATATCAATAGGGTCCCAATTAGTCCGATGAACCAACTTGCAGTTAGGAGACAAATGCCAAGTTCAAACAGAAAAAAAGCTGAATACATGGGATGCCGAACCCAACGATACAGTCCATGCGTAATCAACTGATGATGTTCTCGTACCACTAGAGTGGGGCTGAAGTTCTTACCCAGGGAATGATGAACCCATCCCCATGCAGCCAGCGCAAATACCATCAAACCGGCTCCACTCCAACGCAGTCCTACCGGAAAATTTAGAGCAGACCATTTCATCCATTCAGGATTAATGATCCAAACCAAAAGACTGCCAAGCCAGGTGAGACTAGTCGGAATTCCTAGTACCAAAAACCAGTTGCTTTCCCTTTCTGTAAATTGGCTCTCGCGAAAAACTCCACTCTTGACGCGGTAGTAAATTCGCATGATCGCCAATACAGCAAGAGCGGCTGCAAGGATAATTTGAAAAATGGTTTCGTTCAACATACTTCTGGACTCTCATGGTTGATTTGCTGGCAGGTGTAAATGAACGGAAGTTCTTAGGACTGAGGTTGAAGATTCAACTCTCGCAGCCGCACCAAAATGCCGCATTCGGGACGAAGTGTAATGGAAGCTTGGGGAATAATGGGACAGCTTGGCGTGACATCGAGTTGGAAGCGCTGCGCGATCGTTGCCAGCAGCAGAACGGCTTCCATTAGGGCAAAGCCTTTGCCAATGCAAATGCGCGGACCATCACCAAAGGGAATGTACACACCTCTCGGCAGCTTTTTCTCCAGATCATCTGCCCATCGCTCCGGTTGAAACGCTTCTGGATTGTCGAAATACTTAGGACTGCGATGCATGACCCACTGACTGATCATCACAACAGTTCCAGCAGGCACCATGTAGTCTCCAATCGTGCAATCTTCGGCAGCTTCTCGTCCAAAAAGGGAGACAGGCGGATAGAGCCGCATTGCCTCTTTTACGACCATGTTCGTGTAATTCAAACGCGGCAGGTCAGCGACCGTAGGAGTGCGGACATCCAGCACTTCTTGCAACTCGTTCTGCAACTTGGTTCGCACCTCTGGATTGTCTGACAAGAGCATCCAGGTCCATGAGAGAGCGTTGGCAGTTGTCTCATGCCCTGCTAACATCAGGGTTGCTACTTCGTCGCGCAATTGCTTGTCATCCATCTGATTGCCCGTTTCCTCATCACGAGCTTGCATCAACATTGACAACAAATCGCCAGTCTCTTCATTGCTAGAGCGGCGTTGGCGAATCAGGGTGTAGATGGCTTCATCCATTTCGGCGATCGCCTGACGGTATCGGATATTCTCTGGTCTGGGAAACCATTCCAGCACCAGATAGCCCTGCCTGCGCTTACTTTCAAACCAGTTCATAGTTACATCTAGCGCACGGGCAACCGCATTTGCTTCACTCTCATCGACATCCTGGTTGAAAATTGTTTTCATGACAATGTTGAGCGTGAGACGCATCATATCAGCATGAATGTCACGCTCTTCTCCATCGCGCCAGGTATTAACCATGCGCTCGGCATAGTTCACCATCGCTTCGCTATAGCCTTGAATGCGCGACTGATGAAATACAGGTTGAGCTAAACGTCGCTGCCGCAGCCAAGAATCCCCTTCAGTCGTGAGTAATCCTTCGCCTAGTAAGGTTTTTAGAATCCGAAATCCTCGGCTTTTAATGAATTTCTCCCGGTCTTTCAGCACTTGCTCGATGTAGTCGGGATTGGTAATGAGGCAGGCAGGCGTTAAGCCCAATCGCAGCGGCACAATATCGCCATACTCACGGGCGCAGCGAGTTAAAAAGGCTAGTGGATCATTGCCTAAATCAACCAAACTCCCGACGATGGAATTACCTTGAGGTCCGGGCAGGTCGAAGATATCTTGAGTCATGAAAAAATTCCTTTTGATGAACGACAAACATTTAGACTTTTAGATAAAGCAGGGTTTTCGTTGTATCAAAGCGATCGTTCTAAACCGCGCTGAATATTGTGCGACCGACAAGAGCATAGGTATCTAGCAACCGCTAGACCTGTTGCCGAGTAATGCGTAAGCCATTGGCGATCGCCAACAGTTCACTGGCTTCATGGGCAAATACCGCAGCCGTAATTCCTAACAAGCCAAGAATTGCACCGGGAATTAGAATGACCAGCACCAGAATGGAGAAGACAATGTTTTGAAAACTAATGCGTTGGCTGGCTTTGGCAAGCTTCAGTGCATAGGCAACCCGACTCGGATCGTCGCCCATGAGGGCGATATCAGCCGCTTCGATCGCCGCATCGGTTCCGGCTGTGCCCATTGCAAGTCCTACGGTCGCCGTTGCTAAGGCTGGAGCATCATTGATCCCATCTCCGGTCATCGCAACCGGACCATACTGCTGTTCAAGCTCCTGAATCGCCTTCACCTTGTCATCGGGTTTGAGATCAGCTCGAACTTCGTCAATGCCGAGTTCAGCGGCGATCGCTTTAGCAGTTCGGGCATTGTCTCCAGTTAGCATCGCAACTTTGACCTGCATCTTGTGCAGTTGTTGAATCGCCCGTTTCGCTTCTGGGCGGGGTTCGTCTCGAATGGCGAATAAACCCTCAATCCGATCTTGAGTTCCAACCAGAACAACTGTTTTGCCCTCTACCTGCAATCGCTCAATTTCAGGTTCTAATCGTTCTAAGGGAACCCGCAGTTGTCGAAATAGACCTGGACTACCGATATAAATTGTCTGTCCGTCTATATCGGCTTTTGCACCTGCACCTGTAAGCGATTGAAAATTCTGCACCGCTGCAATTGCAATGCCTTCCGCCTGCGCGTTTTCTACAATGGCTTTCGCCAGCGGATGTTCGCTCAAGTGCTCGATGCTGGCAGCCTGACGCAGTAATGAGGCAGTCTCATTGGTCGTTGAGAGAACATTCGTTACAATAGGCTTGCCGCGAGTGAGGGTACCAGTTTTGTCAAACGCCACAACTCGAATCTTTGCCAGGTTCTCCAGGTGAATACCGCCTTTGATTAACACGCCTTCTCGACCCGATCGCCCGATCGCGGCTGAGATCGCAACGGGAGTTGAAATCACCAAGGCACAGGGAGCCGCCGCCACAAGCAGGACGACCGCTCGAACCGACCAGAGGGCGAAGTTAGCCTTCAACAGGAACGGGATAACGACCAGGAGCAGTGCAACAACCAAGACAGCAGGACTGTAGCGGCGACCAAAGCGATCGATCCAGCGTTGAGCACTAGACTTCACACCTTGAGCTTCCTCAACTGTTTGAATAATTTTTTGCAGGGAGTTAGAAGCAAAGCTGGTCGTTGCTCGCACCTTGAGAATGCCAGTCGTGTTAATTGTTCCGGCAAACACTTTGTCACCCAAGGCTTTTTCAACTGGAACTGATTCTCCGGTGACGGCTGCCTCATCGATACTGCTAGCTCCCTCGATGATTTCTCCATCTGTTGGAATGCGTTCACCCGGACGAACCAGAAACAGGTTGCCAGCCTCAAGCTCTTTCGCAGAAATCTGCACTTCTCCCGCATCGGTCAAAAGAGCAGCGGTTTCGGGCACTAAGTCCAGCAGCGCCCGAATAGCAGTACGAGTGCGGGCAAACGTGTATTCCTCGATTGACTCGGCTCCAGCATAGAGAAACACCAGAAAGGCAGCTTCAAACCATTGCCCCAAAATGACAGCTCCCAAAGTGGCAAACGCCATTAATGCTTCAATGCCAATCTCCCGTTCTTCCACAAATTCTTCCCAACCTTCTCGTGCCCAGTAATAAGCACCAATCAAAATAGCCAGCCCGAAAATGCTGTAGGGGACGTAAACCGGAACTTGAAACTGGCTGACCAGCCAACCTGTAACCAGTAACGCTCCGGCAATCAATGCATTCCGAATGGGAGGAAACGCATACCAGGGACCCTCAAACCCTTCTACATCGTCATCATCGTCTTGGTCGGTGTCGTGATTATGGTTGTCAGCCTGCTGCAACTGGAGCGCTCTCCGTTCTTCATCTGAAGACATAGCATCACCCTTGGAAGTTCACAAACAGCATATCAGTAGATCATGATATGTTAATTTCAGTGAATGATCGAGGCGCGTTGGATGAACTGATGTATTCTCGTTAAGAAATTTATTGATATGAGGAGTAAACAATGAACAAAAAGCTTGTAGCGGCTTTATTAACCAGCCCCAGTCTGTTCAGTTCGGTTGTGCTGAATGCAAACACGGTTCATGCTGCGGCTGTTTCAGTCCAATCCACAACAGCCGGGTCTACACCTATTGAACAGCGGGTCTGTTCTCACGCTCGTTGTGTTTCATCAAGCCAGCTTGCATCTACTCAAACAGCACCTATTCGAGAAGTCGTTTTTGAGCAAGCGACTATCGTTGCGGCTGCACAACCGACGTACAGTGAGTATCCTATGACCATTGAAGAGAGTAATGCAGCGATCGCCTTGTTTGGATGTGATTGTCCCGCTTGTGTCAATGCACTTCGCCAGTTACGCGGACAGGCTCCCTACTTGTAAATTTGTTATCAAAAAACATTCCACACATGGTCGTAACGGTTTAGGCAGATACCAGTGTGCCCACTATGATGCAGAAAGCGCATAATCGCTCCCCCCTGCTCAGCTCTTACTTTGTTTACTTACTTTTTCCCCATATGAGACGTAAACGTTCTACCCCCTGGATTCATCGCTGGTCACGTCCGTTGATGGCAGGAATTGCGTCGATTGGAGCAGTGGTGACTGCTTATCTGACCATTGCTAAATTGACCGGAAATTCAACGGCTTGCCCCACTGGAGGCTGCGATATTGTACTTTCCAGCCCCTACGCTACTGTGTTTGGACTGCCCCTAGCTTTATTTGGCTTTCTTGCTTATGTCAGCATGGTCATTTTTGCGATCGCTCCCCTCCTCGTGCGATCGCCAGAGCAGAAGCAATTTCGGGAGAAACTAGACACAGGGACTGGGCTGCTGCTATTCATGGGCGCAACTGCCATGATGATCTTCAGTGGCTATCTAATGTATCTACTCACGGCTGAAATTAAAGCAGTTTGTGTTTACTGTGTCGGGTCAGCCATTCTATCTACCAGTCTGTTTGTGTTAGCCATCATTGGACGCGATTGGCAGGAAGTCGGGCAACTCTTCTTCACAGGCATTATTGTGGCGGTTGTCGTGTTGGTCGGGACGCTAGGAGTATATGCCAACATTAACAATCCATCTCTAGCAGAACAGTCTGCCTCAGAAACAGCAGGTCCACCGATTACAACAACTTCGGGAGAGGCAGAATTAGCGTTGGCAACACATTTACAGCAGATTGGAGCCAAGATGTATGGAGCCTTCTGGTGTCCTCACTGTCATGATCAGAAACAGCTTTTTGGTCAAGAGGCATTTAGCAAAATTGATTACGTTGAATGTTCTCCAAATGGTCAAGGAAGCCCCCCAGCAACAGCCTGTATAGAACGAGGCATCCAAGGATACCCAACCTGGGAAATCAAGGGGCAGTTGCTTCAGTCTGGAACTCAATCGTTAGAAGCATTAGCAAATGCATCAGAATATTCCGGTCCTCGCAACTTCAGCAACACTCTACCTGGTTTATAACCGTGTGACCAGTATCAATGCAGCGTGATGTAGCGCAAGACATTGAACAGCAATACAACCAATCAATTCACTGCACAGAGTAATGACGACAAAACCACTCCGACTCACTCAATCAGTTTCTATTTCAGACTTGTTAGACACTTTGTTAGTTGCACTTTGGGGAGTTTTGTTGTTCAAATACTGGTTGACTGGAGAATTGAGGTTGCTCGTTCATCCCAGGTATTTCTGGATTATTATCTCTGCTGGTGTCTTTTTGTTGCTGGTTGCTGGCTGCAAAGTTGCAGGATTTCGACGAAAACATCCTATCGCTAAAGCGCAACATTTTACTTACTTTCCATCAAATTTATCGAGTGGACTACTGATACTAGTTGCAATTCTGGGATTGATAACTTCTCCACAAATACTCAATAGCCAAGTTGCAATGCAGGAGGGCATTACTGATTTATCAATTTCAACAAGGGTTCAGACGCAAGCATTTCATGGCTCAACGCGAAGTGAAGAGAAATCGCTTTTGGATTGGGCAAAAACACTTGCTGTTTACCCCGAACCGAGCGCCTACGTTGGGCAGAAAGCGAACGTTTTAGGATTCGTGGTTCATCCCTCTGACTTGCCAGAACAATACTTCATCATCACTCGATTTGTGATTGGTCATTGTGCCCTGGATGCTTACCCGGTTGGTTTGCTGGTTCAACTAACCCAAAACCGCCAAGCCTATTCACCAGATTCTTGGTTAGAGGTTGAGGGGCAAATGATCACAGTTGATGTGAAAGGTAAAAGCCAACTTGCTATTGAGGCAAAGTCGCTAAAACCTGTTCCAAAACCTAAAGACCCTTATGAATACTAAGAACCTGAGGAAAACTTCACTGAGAAATAAAGCTAATTCGGCTCTTTAACAACTGCTATCTAGTCCATATAAAGTTTACGATCAGTGTTCAATCAACAAGCCAGATTACCAAAATAAAGTTCAAAAAAGATTAGATCAGGCAGCTATTGTATTCTCTGGACTTTGTACAACCCATTGCTTGCTGGCTCCCGTCTTATTCATCATCTTTCCAGTTTTAGGAACAACATTTATTACAGGCGAGAAGTTTCATCAAATTTTATTGTGGTTTGTCTTGCCAGTTAGCTTATTGGCTCTATTGTTGGGGTATTTCCGGCGTAGAGATAGAGTGGCGTTCTTGCTGGGAGTGGTAGGTTTAAGCCAGATCGTCGTTGCGGCAATTTTGGGAAATGGGTTCTTTAGTGAATTTAGCGATGTAATTGTAACCCCCTTGGGTAGTTTGATTTTAATTGCTGGACATATCCGAAATTACCAACTGTGTCGCTGTGATGAATGCAAGGCATAACGGGTGATGAATAATTTTAGGATGAGTATTGATTGAAAACTTCAGCATCTCCTTGTTGATCAAAAGAGAATACTGTAAAGGGTTCTTGAGTATCTCCTGCTTCCATGCCAGGTGAACCAACAGGCATTCCAGGTACAGCCAGACCAATGGCATTTGATTCTTGAGATAGAAATCGTTTAATGTCCGCTGCGGGGACATGTCCTTCAATTACAGTGCCATTGATGAGGGCAGTGTGACAGGATGCTAAACCATTAGGTACGTTGTGTTCCTGTTTCACTGCATCCATATTGGTTTCCTGGACGACAGATACCTGGAATCCGTTCGATCGCAAATGTTCCACCCACGCCCCACAGCACCCACAACTTGGATCACGGTACACTGTGGCTTCTAACGTCTCTGGAGGAGAAGCTTGAGCTATAGTTTGAATGGTTGTCAGTGCCTCAGAACTTTGTGAGGTGGAGTGGACAGCGTTATCTGCGCTGGCGATCGGTTCTCTCAAGAATGCGATCGCTCCAACAGTCGCAATCACAATTCCAACTACGACAGAACTTATAATGACAGGACGATACAGCTTGTGTTTTGATGACATTTCCAACCTCATTAATGAACATTAAGAGTAGATGTTTTAGGCAAGACCCCTACTTCAGTACTCGTGTCGCATTGAGAATTGCTAGTAGTGCCACACCAACATCTGCAAACACAGCTTCCCAAAGGGTTGCCACACCCAGTGTACCAAGGATAATGAATAGTCCCTTTACTGCCATTGCTAAGACAATATTTTGCACCACGATCTTGCGGGTTTTTCTGGCAACTTGAATGGCTTCCGCTACCTTGGAGGGAGCATCCGTCATAATGACTACATCGGCGGTTTCAATGGCGGCATCAGAAACCAACCCACCCATTGCCATGCCCACGTCGGCTCTGGCGATCACGGGTGCATCATTGATGCCATCTCCCACAAATATGACTTTGCCCTTCTGCGATCGCCTCAACAATTGCTCAATGGCATCGACTTTGTCTTCGGGTAGCAGTTCCGCCTTGTAGCCGTCTAAACCTAAACGACGAGCAACCCCTTGCGCCACGACTTCGTTATCGCCGGTTAGCATCACTGTTTGCTCAACGCCGACCTGTTTTAGATCTCGAATCGCCTGAGCGGCATCTTCTTTAACTTTATCAGCAATTAGAATGTAACCTGCATAGCGTTGATCGACCGCCAGATGCACAACAGTTCCTTCTACATTGCAAGTGTTGTGATCAATGTTTTCTCGATGCAGGAGGCGATCGTTTCCGGCAATGACCACTTGATTCTGCACGACTGCCCGAATGCCATGTCCCGCAATCTCTTCGTAGTCAGTTACCTCTGCATCATTGATGGATTGACCATAGGCTTCTCGAATCGACTGGGCAACGGGATGACTGGAGTGAGATTCGGCTTTGGCTGCCAGGGTCAGCAATTCTGACTTTGAAAAGCCATTTTTAGTGACGACCTCTGTAACTTTAAAGACTCCATGAGTTAACGTTCCGGTTTTATCAAAAACAACGGTTTTAACTGCCGTCAGGGCATCGAGAAAGGTAGAACCTTTGACGAGAATGCCTCGCTTTGCGGCTCCACCCACACCACCAAAATAACCCAATGGAATGCTAATCACTAACCCACACGGGCAGGAAATCACGAGCAACACAAGCGCACGGTAAACCCATTCTGCGTGAGTTGCACCAGGAAGGAATAAGGGAGGAAGAAGTGCAACCAATAGGGATAGCACAACGACAATTGGCGTGTAGTAACGGGCAAACCGGGTGATGAATTTCTCGGTTGCGGCTTTTTTACTGGTGGCGTTTTCAACCAGATCAAGAATTTTGGCGATCGAAGATTCTCCAAACCGTTTTGTGACTCGAATCGTCAGCACACCGGACTGGTTAATCATGCCTGCGAGAATTGTGTCTCCGGATTTGACTGTGCGAGGAACCGACTCTCCAGTCAGGGCTGAAGTATCGACTTGGGAGTTCCCTTCTAAAATTTCGCCATCCAGCGGGACTTTTTCCCCCGGTTTCACCAAGATGATGTCACCGACGTTTACTGCTTCGGGGGAAACCTGTTTAACCGTACCATTTAGTTTGAGATTGGCGGTATCGGGACGCACTTCCAACAGAGCTTTAATCGAACGGCGCGATCGCCCCACAGAATATTCCTGAAAAAGTTCTCCGACCCGATAGAACAGCATGACAGCGACGGCTTCAGGCAGTTGGTGAATGGCGATCGCCCCCACTGTTGCAATGGTCATCAAAAAATTTTCGTCTAGCCATTGCCCTCTGAGAATGTTGCGCCCCGCCGCTTTTAGAACCGTCCAGCCACTTAATAGGTAGGCAGGGATGAAGACCGCATATTCACCTACACTGTACGGCGTGTTATGCAGAGGTTCCTCAAAAATTATTCCTCCTGCTAAAAGAGCGACAACCAAAAGCACCGGAGCGATTTCTCTTTTAAGATTAAATTCACCAGAGCTGTGCGTATGTCCGTGATCAGTGTCCTGATCGGGATCAGAGCCGTGCAATTCTGTAGCTTGCTTTGGCGTAGGCGTGATGACGGTGTAACCTAGAGCCGTGATGTGCTCCTGAAGGGTTCTTTCATTGACCTGCTGAGGATCGTAGTCAACTCGCACCTTACCCGTACTAAAGTTGACAGTTGCTTCTGTAACCCCAGCTAATTTCTCCAAAGATATCGAAATTTTATCGACGCAGGAAGGACAATCCATACCGCCGACCATGATATCCATCGTTTGCTTTGATGCGGGTTGTTCAATGGCTACGGTATATCCCAAACTCACGACTCGGTTTTTGATGTCTGCTTCTGTGATCTGTTGTGGGTTGTAGGAGATGGTCAGACGTTCTGTTACAGCACTGACCGACACTTCAGCCACACCTGCTAGGCGTTCCAAAGCTGTTTCAATTTTCGCCGCGCAGCTTGCACAGTCCATGCCACTGACCTGCATTTGCTGAGTTTTGAGCGATGGCGTTTGAGTCATATGGATTGCCAAAAACTGGAATGTTTTCCAAATTGTAGATCAATTTCAACAAATATATGAAAGATTATTCAGATATAAAACTGTTTTCAGTTTCGCCTTTATAATGAGGGCGAAGGTGATCTTATTCATAGAAGGTCTATTGAATGACTCAACCCATTCAAGCCGCAGAATTTACTTCGGATCTTGGGTCTGCGCCACAGTGCGAACAGCATTGCCCGATCCATCTTGACCAGATCCGGCAGTTGCAGCCAGAAATGCTGCCTTTGGAGCGGGCACAGCAAATGGCAGAGTTTTTTGGCACCTTAGCCGACCCTACCCGATTGCGCTTACTCTCAGTCTTGGCAACGCAGGAGCTATGCGTCTGTGATTTAGCTATTGCGCTGAAAATGAGTGAATCTGCGGTGTCTCATCAGCTTCGCGTTCTGCGATCGCAGCGTCTTGTGAAATATCGAAAAGAAGGACGCAATGTTCATTACAGCCTTGCCGATAACCATGTGATTAATCTATATCGAGAGGTGGCAGAGCATCTCGATGAAACGGATTAACGAAAATATGATTTTTCTGCTTGAGGGAGCTTGTTCGATGGTGCTGACCTCTCTAGGCTTGGGCTAATTCTTTCGATGGCGAGGCACAGCAGGATATGAATGAGTTCTTAATTGTGCTGGCATTTACGGCATTACCTGCACTGGGCAATTTTGCGGGTGGGATACTTGCAGAATTTATCACTGCATCCGATCGTGCCCTCAGTCTGGCACTTCATGCTGCCACAGGAGTTGTAATTGCCGTCATCTCTTTGGAGCTGATTCCACAGTCCCTCCAGGTGGATGCACCGTTAATGACCGTCTTTTCATTTGTGGCAGGTGGGCTTTTCTTTGTTGCAATTGATCAAGTCACACAACTGGTTAAAACTCGGTTTGGCAGTGGTGATGTTAATGTTGGACCCTGGATGATTTTTTTAGGGGTGGCGATCGACCTGTTTACCGATGGGGTGATGATTGGAACAGGTTCAACGATCGCCACTGAGCTAGGATTACTGCTTGCGTTAGGTCAGATTCCAGCGGATGTACCAGAAGGACTGGCTACCATTATTGCCTTTAAGCGACAGGGCGTTCCCCGCCGTAAACGGTTTCAAATTGCGGCTGCTTTTGTGATTCCTATTTTTGTAGGAGCAACGATCGGCTACTGGTTGATGCGTGGACAATCTGAGTTAGTCAAAATGGCTCTATTGACCTTCACGGCTGGAATCCTCACGACCCTGGTTGTGGAGGAAATTATCCCAGAAGCCCATCAAGACGGTGAAGCCCGGTTTGCAACGCTGCTCTTTTTAGGTGGTTTTGCGCTGTTTGGGTTATTGTCAGCGTTTCTGGGGTAACTCAGTCTTGAATGTTAGAGAGCAATAATAGTTCAGCACGCTATAGCTTGAACTACTGCATATGCACATGCTCAATTCACTACTTTTGTTTGTTCTGTCGGGTCTCTTTGAAATCGGAGGTGGCTATTTAGTCTGGCTGTGGTTGCGTGAAGGTAAGAGCCTTTGGCTAGTGCTATGTGGGGCTGTTTTGCTCACAACTTATGGTTTTGTTGCCACCCTTCAACCCGCAAACTTTGGTCGTGCTTATGCCGCTTACGGCGGAGTTTTCATTATCCTTTCCATTCTTTGGGGATGGAAAATTGACAACGTTACACCTGATCGCTTGGATTGGATAGGAACCGCGATCGTCCTAGTGGGTGTTCTAGTGATGATGTACGCTCCCAGAGCGTAGCTTAGTGTTTACTGATACAAATTTGGAACTCGATTTTTATCCTTCTACCTCAAGGCTATAGAGAAAAAATGAGGTTCTTGTGAAGCAGCAGTTTGTGTGGGGTATCTCTAAATTTACTGAGTATTTATTCTTATTTTAGATCTTTTCTATCAGGACGTAAGCAGTCAAGGCAGCCTCCTTACAAAATCGAGTGAATCTTAATGCTTAATCAAGAGATAGAGGTAGCCCGTCTAATTAATTGCTATAAGTTTCGTGAAGTCTGAGCATCTGCTAGCCCACCTCGCTTACAAACTTTAACGGCTAAAGCCAATCAAAGTGCGCTAATTTGTGGAATTATGAAAGAAATATGAAAAGAAGGAATTATGGATTTGAGCCTAAAACGGCGATCGCTCATTGGTGGTGTTGTATTGGGTGTTGGGGCATTACTGGGTAAGCTTCTGCCCAACAGTGTTTTTGCCCAAACTCTTGCGTCTGCGGACACTAGTACACCTTCAGGTCATTCTGTGCCAGTGCATGGAGGCAGTATGACGATGGGAGACGTAGACAATGCTCGCAATGGCTTTGATCCACAAGCGATCCTGACGGATTGGGATACAGGCAAGGCATCCCAATTACCCAACGGTCAAACGCTACGGGAGTTTGAAATCTCGGTTGCAGAACAGGAAGTTGAGATTGCCCCTGGAGTGGTTTATCCTGCCTGGACGTATAATGGGCGCGTTCCGGGTCCAACGCTGCGAGTGACAGAAGGTGATCGTGTTCGGATTCGCTTCAAAAATCCAGGTGTTCATCCACACACGCTTCATTTTCACGGCATCCACTCAGCGCGGCAAGACGGTATTCCTGGTACGCTCGAAGCATTTCCGGAACAGGAAGTAGTGTATGAGTTTGATGCTAAACCCTTTGGTTGTCACCTCTATCACTGTCACTCTGCACCGTTTAAACGACACCTGCACAAAGGACTCTACGGCGCGTTTATTATCGACCCTGATCCTCAACGACATCCTGATCAACCAGAACAAGCTCAGTCCCGGTTACTCGGCACTCCGCAGAATGCCGGGTGGCAAGAGTTTCTGATGGTGATGAATGCGTTTGACACCAATTTTGATGACGAAAACGAATTCTACGCTATTAATACGATTCCGCATGAGTTTATGAAACGCCCGATTCGGATCGAGCGCGATCGCCCAGTCCGAGTGTATTTGATCAATGTCACTGAGTTTGACCCGATCAACTCTTTTCATCTCCACGGAAACTTTTTTGATTACTACGACCACGGCACCACATTAATACCGACGCTACGAACGGTTGATACGGTCATGCAATGTCAAGCCCAGCGAGGCATTTTGGAATTTACGTTTCAAGAGCATGAACCGGGTATTTATATGTTCCATGCCCACCAGTCCGAATTCTTGGAACTGGGCTGGATGAGTGCGTTTGAGGTGGTGGCATGAAGAAGACAGCGTGGTTTTGGGTTATCTTGCCGCTGGTTGCACTGGCGATCGCAATTGGAGTGTTTCTCTCTAGCAATCCACTTGAACCATTGGGAGTTTCAGCCCCTCCAATTGAGAAGCTTACAGTAGAGCGAACGTTGCTCGATGATCAAGGCATCTCTTTATTCGTGAGAGCCAGCGGTTCCGAACCGATGCAAATTGCCCAAGTTCAGGTAGACGGAGCCTACTGGAACTTTACCCAAACCCCACCAGGAGAATTACCCCGATTACAAACGGCTTGGATTAAATTGCCTTACCCCTGGGTACGCGATGAAACGCATCACATCCGGTTCATCACTAATACGGGAATTGGGTTTGATCATGAGATTGCTGTTGCTGTACCCACACCCCAAATTTCGTTGAGTCGCATTCTGGCGTATGCGCTGCTGGGTTTATATATAGGAGTCATGCCTGTCGCGCTGGGAATGCTGTTCTACCCAGCCCTAAAGCAGTTGGGCGGACAGGGAATGAAGTTCATTCTGGCACTGACTGTTGGGATGCTGGCATTTCTGCTTGTAGACACGCTGGAAGAAGGATTAGACCTTGCAACGCAGTCGGCGAGTGCCTTCTCCGCTAGTGCGCTAGTTTGGCTGGTTGGTATCACCTCGTTTCTGGCGATTTTGGCGATTGGTAGACGAGATGGCAAGTCTCCAGAAGGGAAGACACTTGCAAGTTATCTAGCCTTAGGAATCGGCTGGCATAATTTGGGAGAAGGATTGGCAGTCGGCACTGCCTTTGCAGCCGGAGAAGCGGCGCTGGGTTCTCTGCTAGTCGTCGGGTTCACCCTACACAACATCACAGAGGGAATCGGCATTGCTGCACCTCTCGTTGATGCACGCCCTAAATTTAGAACATTCCTTGGTTTAGTTGCCCTAGCAGGACTGCCCGCTGTGATTGGTACCTGGATTGGAGCCTTTACCTTTTCGCCTCACTGGGCAGCCGTTTTCTTAGGAATTGGAGTCGGAGCAATTTTGCAAGTAATGGTAGAGGTTGGAGCCTATCTGGTACGAACAGCTCACCGTTCGGGTAGCAACTGGCTCTCTACGGTCAGTCTGATTGGATTTAGTCTAGGTCTGGTCGTCATGTATGGAACTGCACTTCTCGTTAATTTCTAATTCATGAATCGCCGCACTTTCTTTAGATGGATAGGATTGGGATGGCTAACCAGCGCATTGCTGCCGATTCTGGTAGCCTGCGACTTCAGACGCATTGCTGCCAAGCCGCGCTCAGATGGCTATGTGGCAGTTGGTAACATGTCTGAGTTGGATCAATCCTCAGGCAAACTGCAAGTTCAAGTCAGTGATACTCAACTCATCGTGGTGGGTAGTGCTTCTCAGCCCCAGACAATTGGGGCGTTCAATCCTACCTGTCCCCATGCTGGATGTAGTGTGAAGTGGGAAGCTAACCAGCGCCAGTTTGTTTGTCCCTGTCACGGCTCTGAGTTTGACTCGCGTGGACGGGTTACTCAAGGTCCAGCCGCGAAAGATCTGGCAGGTTACCCCGTTAAAGTTGAGGATCAATCAATTCTTGTCAAACTGAATTAAAATCGGTGAGTTTTACTGTCATTAAGTACATCATTTCTTAGATAAATTTTTCGACCTGTGAGAGTTAGTCGCTGTTATGGTGGAACTGAATGGTTAGCGACTGTTGCAACCTTGGCTAGAGATAGAGTTATGCATAATTGCAACAGAGCTGGCTTAAAATCTCCGTGTGGTAGAGGCGAAATGATTTACAGAGTCAAGCAGCATAGCATAGTCCTGATCACCCTGATGTCGATCGCTGGGGTTGATCTCAGTACTCAGAAAACGCAGGCTGCTGAATCAACGCAGGCTGAAGATTCGTTCAGACAAGCTTCAACACGTTTGGAGCAGGGAAACTTTCAAGGAGCGATTCAGGCTTTTGACCAGGTCTTAGAGCTTAATCCTGATTATATGGAAGCCTACTGTGAGCGTGGTCTTGCCTATGCACTTTTGGGAGACTACCAGGAAGCGATTGAGGGATTTCGTCGAGCCATTGAAATCGATCCGAACCATGTCGATGCCTACGCTCGTTGGGGAACTGCTCTTGCAAGTATTGGAGATTTACAAGGGGCAATTGAGAAATTTGATGAAGCCTTACAGTTCGACTCTAATTTTGTCGATGCCTACTACAACCGGGGTTTGGCTTACTATAGTCTCAACAACTTCGAGCGTGCGGTTGAGGATTTTACACAGGTTATCCAACGTGATTCAACATTAGCTCAAGCGTATGGTCGCCGAGGTTTGGCTTACAATGCTTTGAACAATCGTTCCGCAGCCATTTCAGATTTACAGCAAGCGGCTACTCTCTTTCAGCAGCAAGGCGATCGAGTTGGCTACCAACAAACACTTGATTTAATTCGGATTGTTCAACGATAGCTAGAAAAATTAATTGACTAAACAGCTAAAACCAGTCTTTGCTGAACTGGTGAGTTTAACCCTGACGATGTAGAGTCTTTGCAAGCGTTGGGGTTGTATTCTCGTGACGATAAACCTCAATCACTTACTCTTTCCAATTCGGATTCTGTATGTAAGAATTTCTCACTAATTGTAGCCAGATGGATACTCTACAAATTGCCATTAGGTATAGGTAGCGGGCTTTAGATCCTCGTTAGGGTAACAACTACAGCAACCTTAACTTGTGTTCCAGGGCTGCCTATGGCTACCAAAACACCTACCCGACCCAAGCAGCGGCAGAGTACCCAAAAGCGATCCTGGCAGAACCTGACCGATCGCCGCAAACTCCGCCATCTTGAAAACACCCTGGATAAAGCCATCACCAAAGCGCTCCATGAGGGAGGCATTGAGTCCCATGAGGACTTCAAGGCTTATGTCGAATCGTTTAGTGAGCGATCGGGTAAGGCTCCCATCACGGTTGAGCTTTGTGAGGGTGGTGGCAATGACGATGAAATTCGAGGCTACCGCTTCTATCTCACCAGTGACCCCAGCCAAAGAACCAGTGGCAAGTATTTGATCAAAAACTTGGAGGGCGTTACAGACAAGGACGAAAACTACTTTACGCCCTCCAACATTGCTGAGATGTTTGGATTTGAAGAGGCAGAATTTGATAATCTGGATGCTGACTTAGATGATGCCCTTGATCTCGATGACGACTTTGATGAAGAGCCAGACGAGGATTTAGACACGCTATTAGATACCGATTTGGATGTTGAGTTGGATGATCTGGAGGATGCCGAACTTGCTTCATCTCCGTCAGCGCAACATCAAGCCAAAACATCAACGAAAGCTCAGAATAGAACCCAATCCAAGACGCAGGCTCAAGGCAAAGCTGGTAAATCCAATCATCGAGACTTCCGCTACCGAGGCCCAATGGAGGAAGCGTCTCGGCTCAGTGCCTCGGCTGCTGTAAATGGACGTGAAACCAACGGAGTGAATGTGGCAGGGTTGGCAGGACAATTGGCAACCTTAGGCATTGTGGTTGGGCAGGGAGTGTTAGAAAACCTGGCAGCTCAGGACGATGAGGAACGGATTGAACGAATTGTCCGAGAACTTCAACGGCAGAATGAGCAGGTAGACAACCTGGCTAGTCGCTTACAGGAAGCACCAACCGGACGCGCAACGGTAACGCCAACAGCGGAGTCAGAGCAAATTGCGGTTGAGAATCCTCTAGCCACCGCGGCTGCGACAGTTGGGAATAAGGTAGACAGGTTGGGTGAAAAACTAGATCCTACCTACAAATCTCAACCGCTGGAGCTGGATCGAGAAGCCAGCATCAGCGAACAGCTTGATCAGATTGAGTCATACCTGAAAGGTCTTTCCAAACGACTTGATCGTTTAGAAATTGCGGTGAGTCGTTTAGAGAAGCAAGTTGCAGAACCAACCAATTCTTCAATGACTGAGCCAGAGGTAGATACAGAAGCAAGTCAAGCTGTGGCACCTAAACAATCGATCGCAGAGCCTAAAGTGTTGGAACAACTTATGGCGCGACGAGCTGATCCTCAGCAAGTTTCTTGTGCAGAATCTTTGGTGGGCTTTGCCAGAGTTGCTAATGAACTCTCGGATGATTCTGATCAAGAAGGAATTGCGATTTTCAGTAACAAAACGCTGCGGATGGAAGAGCAAGGGAAGCAGGTTGCGATCGCCCTGAATAACCACCAGGGCAATACTCTTTTTGCAGGCAATCGTACTGATGGGCAGTGGGCGATCGCAGAGGATCATCTCAATTCTGAGGAGAAAGCTGCCATTGCTAAACTTCCTCAGTCCAAGCAGGAATACGCCACAAAAGCCAGCGCCCAAGCCTTGATTGCCACCTTCCAGGAAAAGTTACCAGAGCGATTTAGCGGTGAGGCTGAACCTGTTTTTACCTGGGCAGATCAGGGCAAAGCCAAATATGAGTTTGAAGTTGTGACCTTACCAAATGGAACACAATTGCTTCAAGGATTCGACCCGAATCATAAGGACGAACAGGTGTTTGATGCCATGTTAGTGCCTGGTCAATCTCCTGATATTTTGCATTGCAGTATTCCAGTACGAGAGATGGAATCAGCCATAGCTGATCAGTCAGATGAACGAATAGATGATAAGCACTCAAATCGCCGTTCTGGTAAAGGCTCTGCCAAACCTAATCGTGAAGAGTTGCAAGTTTAAAGCACAGATGTATCAGCCCTGATGAGGAATATATGATGTACAAAACTAAAACTCAGGTTACTGAGTCTCATTCAACTCAACTACGTCATCATCCAATCAAACAACCTAAGCATTTTAACATTACCAAAACAGATCTGTTTTTCATTGGATTTTGTGTTGTAGCCGCTGTTTATCTACTGCTTAAAGATCCGTTGTTGGTCACAGTTCTAGGTTGCGCCAGTGTAGTTTTCATCGGTCTGTGGCACTTGATTCATGCAGTACCCATTTTAGAGAAATATCTGGGTGCAAAGATCCGTTTCTGGCATATTGCATCACTCATTATTACCATTACTGCTTTACTCAATACTCTGGTTGCCCCTGCCCATGCCATTTTCTTAAGTGGTTTAGAACAGTTTTTCGTCAATCTAGCGCAGCAAACGTCCCAGGCTGGAGGTGCAACCAATACATTAGATGCCAATGTTGTTGGGTTGATTTTCAATCTGATTCGAGGAGTGTTTCTGTTACTTGTTGCTGCGGCCGCCCTATTTGCTTATAACCAGGCACAGCAGGGAAATGATTGGAGACCAATTGTTACTCAGGTAGGATTGGCGTTTGCGATCGTCATTGCGATTGACGTGGTCACGTTTATCTTCGTAGGAAATGGCACAGGAACTGCTGCTGGTGGTTGATTTGGCAAAGTGAATCGGGATAGTTATGGAACGGGACTTCAATCGAGAATTCATTAAAGTCAATCGAATTTTAGGCAAGCAGGCGAGTATTGGTCCAATTCCGGCAGATCAACTGGGTCCTTGGGTTGCCATTGTTGTTCTTTGCTATGTCATCACAAATGGATTCTTTAGCCTGGGTCTTGGTTGGTTTTTTGGAACCTCATTTTGGTTGATTGTAAGCTGGTGGATTCTGACTGGAAACCAGCCCCATCAATTTCTCGATCGCTGGCGTAATCCGCCGGGAACTGAATGGTGTAACGGCAACAATATCTATGTTTCGCCTATCCCAGACCATAGACCAACCTGGATTCGCAAACGTTATGGTGATGCACGGGTCAACATTCGGCTGAAACCAGTGCAAGTGCCCAATCAGTATGGAGGCAAAAGTACGTTTATGCCATTCCAGAATGAAGTCAATATCTGCTGTATTGCAGAAATCAAAAAAGACGATCGCGAAGTTGCAGCACTGTTGCTGGAGAAGGGCAAATCTCAGTACCAGCTTGTGTTTGGATTTCACATTGCCGGACTACATGATGTGTTGCACGACAGTGAGGTAACTGCGTTTGCTCATGCGATTGAAGAAGGAATGAAAGAGTTACCCGTTGGGGAACGAATCACCTTTTGCACGGGTTGTTACAGCGATGATGAAGAACGACAAAGTGAATTGTCTGCCCTGGCTGATGATTGTCAATTAAAACCTGTCTCAGTGCTAACCCGTAATGAACAATTGCGAGTGCAGCAACTTGCTCAGGGAGGAACCCGACAAACATGGCAGCAACTTGCATTTTGCACCTGGACTAGTGATGACGAAGCCGGGACGCAGCACAAAGATTTGGTTGGGGGGTTAATTGAGAGATTAAGAAAAACAGGCTCCTGGGTCGTAGAGCAAATTACGGGAAATAAACGAATTTATCAAGAAGCATTTTTCAAAAAGCTTTTACTACAAGGATTTCAGCAGGGATTTATTCAATGGGAACTGTTACTGAATACAAAAGTAGGACTGGAGGTAACTCCCTGTAATGCAACGGATCTATGGCAGTGGCTCTGGAACCGATTTAATCAAGGTGTTGCTCCTCCGATTCCGCAGGTCATTTCCCTGAAGGAGACGGAAACAGGACTCGAATTAACTGAAGCCGTGACGACAGACAAACATCTGTGTACCTTGCTAATTGAAGGAACGCAGGGGCGTTCTGCCTGCCCAGAACATCGAGGTGATCATGA
Source organism: filamentous cyanobacterium CCP2 (assembly GCA_003003615.1). GTDB lineage: Bacteria > Cyanobacteriota > Cyanobacteriia > Elainellales > Elainellaceae > Egbenema. The sequence goes on from PVWD01000001.1 coordinate 58,735, forward strand.
CCGGGTTTATCTGACTGGGAAAGGTAAGGTCTGTGGTGTGATGACCATGACTGATCCACCGTTGGGCTGGACTAGTACCAGAGAACAGTTGAAGTGGGTCTGGAAGATTCTCTCTTCCAGTTACATCCACGATACTGAAGCCTGGATTGAGATTAGCCGCAGCAATGACTTTTTTATTCAGGACAACTTGGCACGGCAAGCAAAGCAATCTAAGGCAGCTCGTACTGTTGCTATCACGAAGGGACAGGGGCGAGATGTAGGAGCTGAAATCAAGCAGGAAGAGTCCTTTGAAGCACAGCGTCGTATTTATGAGGGGACTAAAGCTTTACACTGTGCGCCCGTATTCCTGGTTTATCGTAATAGTGCCGAGGAATTAACCCACGCTTGCAATTTACTGGCAAACAGCTTTGAGACGGCGAAAGTGATTCGAGAGCGTCATATTGCTTGGGAAATCTGGCTGCAAGCTTTACCCATTACCTGTAAGCGCCTGCTGCATGGCAGTAATTTGAATGAGCGCCGATTGACTCTCGATACGCATACAGTGGCAGGCATCATGTCTCTGACAATGCCGAAGGACATCGATCGCGGGGGTGTAGAGTTTCTAACTGGACGTGGGGGCAAGCCCGTTTACATTGATTTATTCCATCAGCACATTGGACGTGCGTTGATTACGGGAACATCAGGCTCTGGTAAAAGTGTGTTGGGCTGGCGGTTTGCCCTCGAAGCATTGGCGAACAATATTCCAGTTGTGGGAATGGATATTTCTTCCAGCGGGAATAGCACGTTCAAAACTGCGATCGAGCTGTTGGGCGATCAAGGAGCGTATTATGACATCTCCAGCGGTAGCAGTAATTTGCTAGAACCTCCTGATCTGAGGCGATTTGATAAGTTGGAGCGCGATCGCCGGATGGAATCTTGGAAGGATTTTATTCGTCGAGCATTAAGCGCGATCGCAATGGGAAAAATCCATAATCCGCATTTAGCTCAACGGGTAGATGCATTGCTAATCAGAGCATTGGATGTATTTCTGCGCGATCCAGAAATCATCACTCGCTACAACCGAGCCTTTGAAATGGGTTGGCGATCGCCCGAATGGAAGCAGATACCAACTTTACCTGACTTCATCAAGTTTTGTACCCGTGAACGCTTGAACCTCCGCTCATTTGAGGATTTAGATCGCCATGCGTTGAATCAGATCCAGAGCCAGGTAGGTGCGTTATTGGCTTCGCGGTTAGGGAAGGCGATCGCTCGTCCCAGCACCTTCTCACCCGAACCTGCAATCAAGTTCTTCGCGCTTAGCGGTTTGACTAATGAACAGGATGCTTATCTGATGGCAATCAATGCTCACGCTGCCTGTATCCGTAATGCGCTTTCTCATCCACGCAGTTTGTTCATTGGAGACGAGCTTTCGGTATTGCTTCGCAGAGATGGGTTTGCTCAAATCGTGGGAGAGACCTGTGCGACAGGACGTAAAGACGGTATTGCAGTTCTATTGCTTTCTCAAGATCCAGACACCATTTGTGAATGTTCGGCAGGCTCGCAAATCATGCAGAACATTAACTATCGAATTACCGGACGCATTACCAGCAGTGGTATCAATTCCTTTCAACGATATCTTGGTTATCCTGCCAATATCATTAGTCAGAATGCCACAGAAGCATTTTTGCCTCGTAGCAGTGATCTCTACTCCTGTTGGTTGTTGGAATTGGGTGGTCGATTCTGGAGAACTCGGTTCTATCCCGGTGAATTAATGCTTGCCAGTGTTGCCAACAATCAGGATGAACGGGAGGCACGCGATCGCATCATGGCACACTATCCATCCACATCTAAAGGGCGGCTGCTGGGCTTGAAAGCATTCGCAGATGAATATATTCCAGCGTTACGGGAAGGCAAAGGATTCAGCCACATTGGGCAGGCTTTATCAGCAGCACCATCAAGGCAATTGCAGCAACACGAAGATCATCCTAATGACACGGTTGAACGTCATCAACGCTCACTCATTGCACGTTAAGGAGACATATCTATGCAACTCAAGTGGATATTAATTCGATTCATCACTCCATTCTTGGTTTTAGGTATTGGAGCTGTTAGTAATCCTGCATTTGCGCGCACCCAAGACACAGGTAGTGATCCAGTTGAAGCGGCAATTCAAGACCAAGTGAATGGCAGCAATGTTTACGTTTCCAGTACAGAGAACCAGATTAACGATTTTCTGGGAGATGTTCAAAACTTTGTACAAGACGATGTACTGAGTCCGGTCAATAACTTAATTCAATCGACGCTGGGTGCAGTTCAGATTCCAGATTTGTCTCAAATTTGGACTCGAATTATGGGAGGTTCAGCCAGCCGTGATCCAGGGGTTGTTTTGTCCGAAACGTTAGAAAACAAAACCAATGGTCGCAGTTCCTATGGCATTCGAGAGGACCTGGGCAAATACGTCTCTAGAGCCACTGCTACAGGGGTAGCGGATCAATCCACCTTGAGCCAGGAAGCCCAAACCCAAATGGCTCAAGTGCAGCAGGTGACGCAGCAGAATACACAGGAAAGTGTGCGCTTGGGTGAGGAGTCTCAGGGGTTGGACGTGACTCAACGAATTATGCAAAACCTCTCTCAACAGACTGCCCTTAATAGTCAAGTTAATGAGCGGGTGTTACAGGAGGCACAACAAGCACGGGTTGATCGAGCGATCGGCAATACATTATCGGCTCAAACAGCAAGTGAACTTTCTGCCATTACCACTGCCGATCGCCGTAGAACAATTTCCGCAGGCAATACGGCTAGCCAGCAAGGAGGGTTGTTAATGATGCCGGGAGGAGTAACCCTCGGCTCTGATCAGTAGTTCAGCTCGAAACTGCGGCACTCCCTATGACAGCTTGATTTGACGGTTAATGCTCATGATACCCCTAATTGCTCAATCTTTTCCAACGACAGGTGGAGAATCTGACGCGCTGGATATTATCACCAGTTCGCTGGAGTTGTCCCGTGCAACGGTTGAGTCCTGGAATACGGTCTGGCTGGTAACGCTTGACCCGCTTGCGTCTGGACTCTGGATCGGGCTAATTCAATTGGGCATTACCCTGGGAGCTGCCAGCATCTTGTTTATTGCGATGACTACGGGTAAGGAGATCATCGAAAAGCAGTCTTGGTCAGAGCTAGCCTCGATCTTCATCTGGCCCCTAGTGATTATGATTTTTTTAGGTGCGAATGGCAATGTTCTAGCGGGCACGATCAAGTTTATCCGGGGTTTTTCCTATGCTCAGGTGCAGAATGTATTGCAGCTTCAGGTCGGTGAACTGACCTTTCGAGATGCGATTTCCAATGTGACAATCACTGGTATTGCTAAGCAGCAGCTTGAAAGCCTTTACAGTGAATGCCAGGGTAAAGTTGGCACTGAACTGGTGGAGTGCTGGAATTCAAAGCAAGAGCAGGCACAAGCGATCGTTACCGAAGCGGAGCGGCAAGCACGATCGCCCCTTGAGCCGTTACGTGCCTTTGGTGAGGCGTTATGGAATGCCTCATTACCCGGTCAAATTAGCACAGCAGTGCGGTTAACAACTGACCCTGGTAGCGTATTTCGAGACACTGCCATTCCCATCATCCGATTTATTCTCTATGCCCTGCAATGGGGATTCGTCAATATTCTGGAAGCGGCACTACTGTTGACCGCACTGTTCGCACCGATCGCCATCGGACTCTCACTCCTCCCTCTGCAAGGTCGTCCGATCTGGGCGTGGCTCACCGGATTTATCACTTTATTTGGAATTCAATTGGGGTACAACATTGTGGTTGGATTAACCGCCGTTGTGCTGGTCAAGTCTGGGGCAGAACTGGTGTCAGATGTGGCGTTTCTCTTTTTCCTCAGCATCTTTGCACCAGGGCTGGCAGTTTTGGTAGCGGGGGGTGGAGGCTTTGCACTCTACAACGGTATTTCATCCAACGTAAAAAGCCTAATTGACATTTTCAGTAATGCGATCGGCACAGTCACGAGTATCGCGTTGATACGACGAGGGTAGTTATGCAAATTAAACGACTTCAAGCTCCACTTCTACCTGAGGCAAAAAATTTGCTGGCAGTATGTTTTATCTGCCTGACTGCCTTTAACAGCTTGATTTTTGTTTTGACATTATTCACTGCTTTTCGAGTGAACCGAATTGCCGAAAGGAAGACAACCTTTGCTCAATTGGTGAATGGTGAAACAATTTATGTCTCAGAGCAGGAGCGGAACTGGCGCTACCCATCGGTGATTCAAAAAGTTGTGAGTGATTGGACGACGCTGACCTTTAATTGGGATGACAAACTCCCTGGCACGGATGAACCCGATCAGGGAATTCGCGTTGGCAATAACAAACGCATTCCGACGAATACCTGGTTTGCTTCTCTCCTCATGGAATCAGAGTTTGCAAAGGCATCGCTGCCCAAGATTGCTGAATTAGTTCCGCCTGCATTTTTCTCAGGGCAGATTCGTAGTACGACGATTATTTCCTACGTGTCAGAACCGCGAGAAATTCGACCTGGAGAATGGGAGGTGGATTTGGTAGCAACGCGAGTACTCATCGATCGCACCACGGGTAGAGATGAGCGAATTCCCTTCAATCGCACATTCACCTTGCAAGCAGTCGAAGTGCCGCGATCGCCTTTGGGAGCTGACGCACCGTTGGTAGAACGCAAAATCTACGAGATGCGAGCTGCGGGATTGCAAATTACCCGAATTGTTGAATTTAACCCCCAGCAACAGCGGTAGTACAGCGAGGATGATCATGACGAATGCGAATCAAAAATTTGAATCCCATGAGTTTGATGCCGTGTCTATGGCACGTTCAAACCCTGCTCATCATCCAAACGGGAATGGTAAACCCTCTACAACTCCCATCCCTACTGAATTGCAGGAGGATGACGACCTGACCCCAGAAGAGGAACAGCAGCTAGCAGGCTTTAACCCCGCAACTCCACAGCTAATTTCAGAGGAGTATCGGCTAAAGCAAGATCAGGAGGGAGCGGTAGAGCGCCCGTTGGCAGAACGTGCCAGCATTCGGTTAGGGTCTGTGGTAGCTGTGGTTGGGACAGTGATGGGATCTGGAGCGGTGTTGTGGTTTGGTTTCCTACAGCCACGCCCACCGGCTCGGCAAGTTACGCAGTCACCTTCCCCAACACCCACAACGCCTCCAACGTTTGATGAAACGGCTGAGCTGAAGAGTCGTTTGGCATTTCAGGATCAGCAGCAACAACTCCAGCCTGAATCTGTTGCTCAACCTGAATCCTCTCCTCCGCCAAGACCCGCTGCTTCGAGATCACCAGTTCCAGCGCCTACTCCGGCTGCGGTGTCTCCTCCTGTAACAGTCTCTCGACCAGAGCCAGTAGTTATAAGGTCGCCTGTCGCACCACCCGAAAGGATTCAACCTGTTGAGAGAATTGATCCGTTCCAACGATGGGCACAACTGGCAAATGTTGGACAACTGCGAGTCAGTTCTGGTGCAATGGAGCCTTCGAGGTCGGCTTCCAGTAATTTGCCCGATGCTCCGTCTAATCCAGTTTCATCAGCAGATCAACAGAACCCTGTTATTCCTGTAGTCTCGATCGGTACGGCGGAAACAGACTCATCCACAATGATGACAAGTTCCGAGATCGTTCCTAACTCCTCTAGGGCAACTTCACCTACGGAGTTACACCCCGCACCTAGTACTGACATGACTCCTGGCATGATTGGCATCCTGAACCGTACTCCGGTGAATCAACTTGATCAGCGCACGGGTGGCTTAAGCGAAGTCGCACTCGGAACATCCACCAGGGCTAAAGTTGTTCTGCCAATGATCTGGGATGAAGGCAGTGATAATTCGACTGGTAGGACAGCGTCTCCCCCAGAAAATCGCTTTGCTGTGGAGTTAACTGAGGATATGAAAGCGACCAATGGGAGTGTGGCACTCCCGGCAGGTACGATTTTGGTTGTTCGCACCCATTCTGTGGGACGGGGCAATAATTTAGTATCAGCAAGTGCGATCGCCATTGTGTATCGCGATCGCGCTGGTCAGATCCGCCAACAAACCTTATCTCCCGATAGCCTTCAGATTCGGGGTCAAGACAATCAACCGCTGGTTGCCCAGAGGCTTAATGATGTGGGACCCGATATTGCCCGACAAGATCTGTTGATTGGACTGCTCAGTAGTTTAGGTCGTGTTGGAGGTATCATCAATCAACCCCGCACTCAATCCAGTACGGTCTCCTCTGGAGGTGGCTTTAACCAGAGTGTGATTACGACCAGTGCTGAGCCCCAAATCTGGGCGGCTGCCTTAGAAGGGTTTTTTAATCCCATTGCTGAACGCATGTCCCAGCGATCTGACCAGAATATGCAAGAGCTTTTGCAACGCCCTAATGTGCAGTTTGTTTCTGAGGGAACCGAAGTTTCTGTGGTGGTTAATAGTTTTTTGAGGGTAAGCCGATGAAACGATTTCCTGCTTTGACTTCTGTCGGTGCATCATTGCTAATTGCCTTAGCATCTCCTGTGTTGCCGACTCAGGCGCAAACTTCAGCCTATCAGGTCGTCGATCGCAACAGAGCGACCACTAATACTGTGCAGGTGCAGGTGGCTCCAGGACGAGCAACTTCAATTAGTTTTAGCCAGACAGATGAGACGATCACCTATATTCTGCTAGCAGATGCTTCAAGGTTGGTCTACAGCACGGATGCCGAGTTAGAGACTAGGCGGGCAAAGACCGTTTTCTTGAGGGTGATTGAACCCCTTCACTTTCCGGGAGCGACCACTACGCCTGTAACAAACCTGATGGTACAAACAGTAGATGCCAGAGGACAGAACCGGCTCTACACATTTGACGTTGTTCACAACAGCAATCCACGTTATGTCGGGGTTCAGATTTTGCCTGCGCTCGCGCATTCACAAACTTCTTCCGTTGGCAACCCCAACCTAATGCCTGACAGCATTCAAACTGGGTTGAATATTGCTATCATGCGAGGCTACACAGCGATTGATGATCCTGTTGTTGCCAAAGTTCGACAGCTTCTAGAACTGATGTGGACTGAAAATATGACAGTTTCAGAGGCAGCCTATTCAGTTGGGATTCCATTAGCGGTGCTTGAAGAGTTAGAGCGGCTTTCCCAGACAAGACAGCTTTCTAGCTTTTTGTAAGTCTATGGTAAAAATTTGTAGTGCTCACAAAGCTTCTTCAATTTGCTTATTAGTTGATCTTGCACGCTTGCTGGAGATACAACTATACATTCTTCCCCATAACGTAGGATCTCCCGAATAAACCAGAAGGTATTTGATACACGCCTAGCCACGTAGCGAGCATCGCCTTTCACTTCATTGGTTATGTCATCTGGCTTGGGCTCATAAGCTTTTACTAACCTTCCCAATAGTTGTAATTGCACTTCAACATATTCAAGCTGATCTTGCCAATCTCCACTTGCAGGTAAGACATTGATAATTCTATCTAAGCGGAAGCAACGGTTATGGATGAGTTCAGGTAGATTCAAGCTACCCTCTGTTTCTTCGCACCAAGCCTCTAGATAGAATCGCTTCTCCCAAAAGCGAATTTCGCCATAGCGAACGGTGAATTCCATCTGTTTATTTTGGGAATCTTCATAGAACAGGTAAAAAGGCTGTTTAGCTTTAATTTGCTGATCAATGACCCTACGCCATGATTCAGTAGGATGACTAACTTGTTCCAGCAGAGCTTGGCGTAAAGGTGTCTCTAGGTTGCCATGTTCTAGTAGGAAAAGGGCTAAAGTTTGCGCATCGGCAATACGACCAGAGTCAACCAAGAGTTTTATAGCTTGTCTGATGGCTGTATTTTGATTTAAATCGAGTGTAAGTACACTTCCAATCTCAAGTTGACGTTGAGCAATCGCCACGACTAGCCCAGAAATACTAGGGTGATCGCCCCACATAATGCCTAAGCCAGCAGCTATTGCCTCCAGCTGTTCTTTAGTTCCAGGCGGGATAGAAAGTGTGATTGTCTCTTTTTTGCGAGCCATCTAGTTTTACACTTGCACTTTACAAAAATAATGTTATGATACGTGTGGATAGCGTTCTTGGGCAGAACAGTTTTGTATCAATTTGATTCTATCACTCCGTTAGGAAGGGGTTAGCGGGATATTTCTGGGAAAGCTATATCTATAATGTGTCAGTGAAAAATCCAAAATTTACAGGTTTGCAGAGGCATTTGCGCAAGGATGACCTTTTTCTTTGGCTTTAACTACTCAAGTCAGAGAGTCCAGAAACCGCAATCAACAATAAGTTCTATCCTGATTAACTCAAATTCAACTTCTAGCGAGTCAGTTAATGCACAAAGTTATTTTCTACCCAGTACAAAATGGCGACACAAGCCAGATTATTCTAGACAACGGTAAACGCATACTTTTTGACTTCCGTCACCTAAAATGTGGTGAGGATGAAGATGAACCAGCTATTGATCTCAAAACTCAACTAAAAGAAGAACTCTTAAAAGCAAAGCGTGACTACTTCGATGTTCTAGCTCTTACCCACGGAGATCTAGATCACATCTTGCATAGCACTGAATTTTTTGAGTTGCAACACGCTAATAAATACCAGGGCAACGGACGAGTTAAAGTTAATGAGCTGTGGGTTCCAGCTGCGATGTTGCTGGAATCATCTACTATTGATCAGCGGAGTGCAGAATTTGTCATTTGGCGGCGAGAAGCGCAGCATCGTCTCCGTGAAGGCAAAGGTATCCGTGTCTTCTCCAAGCCAGAAATGCTCAAAACTTGGCTTGAGAAGAATGGGTTGACCCTTGAATCACGGCGACACTTGATTACTGATGCTGGGCAAGTCGTTCCAAGCTTTTCTCTTGCAAGCGATGGCGTTGAGTTTTTCTGTCATTCGCCATTTGTGAAGCATGTTGACGATGGTGACGACTTACGGAATGATGCATCTCTAATCTTCCAAGTTCGCTTTGAAGTTATGGGCGTTCAAACCAACTATTTTGCTGTGGGCGATTCAACCTGTGATGTTCTTGAGGATATTGTACGTATTACGAAATGGCATGGCAACGAAGATCGATTGAAATGGAATTTGTATAACAATCCTCACCATTGCAGCCATCATGCACTCAATCCTGACAAAGGTGATAAAGAAACAGTTCCCTTACCCTTAGTGAAAGAACTTCTCCTGCATGGTCAACCAGGAGCATACATAGTGAGTTCAAGCAAGCCGATCCCTGATACTAAGGAAGCCTATCAACAGAAGCAACCACCCCATATTCAAGCTAGAAATTGCTATGAACGATATTTAAGACAGGTTAGTGGACGAAGATTTGTTGTCACTATGGAGGAGCCGAACGAACGAAAGCCACAGCCTTTGGAGTTTGATATCACCAGCGCAGGAGTCAGTTTGAATATGACTGGAAACTCTGGAGTTAACATTATTGTCTCTTCTCCAGCACCAAGGGCAGGTTAGATGGCAGATATACATACCAATTTTGGTGAGGTGATTTCTGAACTCACCGAAGATGCTTTAACCATACCAATCTCGCGTCGAGTTTTTAGAGCTTGTTCTACTCATAAATTTTTTGAACTTATCGAGCTAAGATGTTTTATTCACGACGGACAACGCACTGCGGAAATGCTCGTTGTTGATTGCACTAATGATGGTGTTCCTACCAGAAATGAAATTGGTATTCTCTATCAAGAGCGTATTGGATTAATCTTCAGTACTGAAGAAACCAAAATACCTGAGGTACGAGCGTTGCGAAAAGATTTCCCCGTGACCTTACACCAGAATCTTGTTAGAAGGGATGAACCTGCGTCATTATGCCTTTATTTTGAACCGTGGGAAGTAGTGCAACGTTCTTGGACTCCTCAAAGCCATCTTAATCGCGTATTATGGTGGCTTTCTGAAACCGCTAAAGGTACTCTACATCGTGAAGATCAACCAGTTGAGCCGTTCTATTTTCGCAGTCCCTTCGAGATTGTCCTGCCTCCAGATTTTGATGAAAAAATTCGGCATCCTGATTTTTTGCTAACGCTTAAACGAGTAGAAGATAGAGTATTTTTAGGATGCTTTTTGCAGGCTTCCAAAAAAAGAAATGTTCAGCTAGAGCTAACCTGTCTCGTTATTGCTCTTCAACCAGTAACTCACGGTTCTATTGAACCTTTTCCACATGATCTAGGAACACTTGACAAACAATTTGCAGCACGAGGCGCAACTCTGTTCAATTTACTTTGCACTGAGATCAAGCGTAGTGTGAATGGAGAGGGAATTCCCAAGACATCTGATAGTAAAACGCTTCTCATTCTTCAGATACCTGTTCAACGAAATGACAATAGTGTTGTAGAGCGAAATGAGTATAAAGCCTTTTGTTTCAATATCAATCTTGGGCAGTTAGGTGAAGCCTGTGGTGTGTTAACAGATGGCGCAGATGGTAGCTACTATGATATCCCTTCATTTGGCGCAGATTTAAGTTCCAATGATGCTTGGCGCTCTATTGAAATTGAACCGATCGAGATTACATCCTCTCTAACTCATGAAACCGCACGGCGGGCTTCGGGTATCATTACTGACACTGCTGAATTTTTTGGCGTTCTTGCAGGTGTTGGGGCACTTGGTAGTAGTCTTGCCGACATTTGGTATCGAGAGGCGTGGGGCACCTGGACGTTTGTTGATATCGATTACATCAAGCCACATAATTTAGCCCGACACACAGCTAAACACTTTCAAATTGGTCAGCTTAAAGCAAATGCAGCCAAACAAATAGTAGAGGAAAATTATTGTGATGGTTATGCGAAAGCTTCTGCTATTGTCGATAGTGTAACTAACTGGTCAAATGTGGACTTGAAGACTGCCGTTGAGAGTGCAGACTTAGTAGTTGATGCGACAACTACGCTCGCAGTACCACGTGATTTAGCGATCGCTGACCTTAAGCGATCAGCATCTATTTTTCTAACTCCCTCCGGCCACGGCTCTGTTTTACTTCTCGAAGATTCCGATCGCAACGTGCGATTAGACGGACTGGAGGCACAATATTACGGAGCTATTTTGAATAATGACTGGGGTGAGCAGCATTTGCGTGGACATCAAGGGCATCTTTGGGTTGGTGCAGGATGTCGTGATGTATCAAGTGTGATATCAGTTGAGCTTCTTCAGGTTCATGCTGCAACCCTTGCACGGCAAGTCAGGCTCAGATGTGAACACCCCGATGCTGTAATCTCGGTGTGGCACGTTGAGGAGCAATCTGGGACTATTAGCGCTAACAAAGTACCTGTGGCTGCGAACCTAACTGTTGCTGCTAATGGTTGGACCATCGTATGGAACACTCACTTGCAGGATAAGGCTAGGCAAATTCGTTCCACTAATCTCCCAAATGAGACGGGTGGGGTCCTGCTTGGCTACATCGATCAGAAATTACAAACAATCTTCGTGGTCGATATTCTCTCTGCTCCTTTAGACAGCGCAGCGGATTCAAGTGGGTTTACACGTGGCACTCAAGGTCTTGAGGAGCAGATCCAGATAGCACAATCCTGGACGGCTAATATTGTGTCTTACATTGGTGAATGGCATTCTCATCCATTGGGGATCTCAACTAAACCGAGTGAACACGACATTAGGCTTTTAAGCTATCTTGCCGAGATTCTTAATCGTGATGGACTGCCAGGTGTAATGCTCATTGTCGGTGAAAATCAGGAAACATGGTCGATACAAGAAATACAGGAGTAAACATATGGTTATAGATTTTATTGAAAAGAACTTTGACGATTACAATCGCAAAGCAAGACTAGCGCCTGCCTTGCTTGTTAGTTTACCGATCGCATTAATTGTTATTGCATTTTTTCCAGATAATGTTTGGTCATGGGGAGGAGTAGTCAGCTTACTCGCTTGGTTTGGGATACTCAAACTTTTGGCACAACTTGCACGTGATATGGGCAAAGCTAAAGAAAAAGAGCTATATAGTGCTTGGGATGGTAAACCTACAACGTATTTTCTACGACACCGCACTACACCAAATAAAGTAAATTTAGTTCATCAACACAGCAAATTACATGAATTAACAGGGCAGTCTATGCCAAATGAAAGCGAAGAACTAGCTAATCCGGATTTGGCAGATCAAATATACGATACTTGTACTCAGTTTTTGCTTGCTAAGACACGTGACCATAATAAATTTTTCCTGATTTATGAAGAAAATTGCAATTACGGCTTCCGACGAAACTTACTAGGAATGAAGCCTCTCGGGATCGCCACTTCATCTATAGGTGTGATTTTTATTGGGGTACAATGTACTTCAAAAATTGGATTATTTAATATGTTTACTAGTTGGCGAACTGATAGTTTGACTCAGACAGGGATGAATTTGCAATTCTCTAGTTGTCCTCCGCTATCACTTGTCTGCTTATTGGTGAGTTTTTTTCTGCTTACCACATGGTTGATTTGGATCAATTCGGGTTGGGTCAAAGGAGCAGCCGATGCATACGCGATCAGACTACTCGAATCTTGTGAAAATTTACCCTAATTCTTCCTAAAACTTAGACAAATAATAATTCCAGTGATTCGCTTCGACTTTCACAATCGATAGTCTAACGAGGGAGCACCTGATGTTACATTGTTCCTGTTAATAATCCAGAGGTTCTCGGTGTCATAAAAATTGCCCTGTTGGTCAAAGGAGTATCCTCCCATTAATAAACCGAGCCATATCTCCACTATTGGCATTTTTAACATCTGCTGCAAATCAGATAAGCGAATATTTGCGTGAAGACGCTGAAGTTGTTGGGCGATCGCCCTCGACCATTCCTCAACATTTTCCCCATGTGCCAGCTCCCGAATCTGCTCTGCCACTTGAGCTTCATCCAAGGGTTGTTCCGCTGCCATCTGATCGACCCAATTTAACAACGCCTTCTTATCTACTTCCCCAACGATTGAGCCATCTACTTGAGCGGATGGCTTCTTTTTACGGTTCGTGGGGTACAGCATTGGCTCTGGTTCTTCAAATAAATCGGTGACATCCAGCGATAAAGACTGGACGAACAGATCGACACACTCCTCTAGATTCACCACCGGCTCAGTTGGGTTATGCCGACGCTCCCAACGAGAAATCAGGAGGTCTGCTCGTGCGGCACATACCTCTGAGAGTTGCACCAACACATCCCCTGCGACTGCCAACTGCTCTGCTAGAGACTGATCAGAGAGGGTTTGCTCCAGAGCATCACAGAGCGATCGCAAATCTGCCGTTTCTGGAAACCGAGCTGCCGTCTCCAAAGATTGCCACAGGTCAAGCTCTAACTGCTGCACTTCCATTACAGTTTGACCTCCGGATAGAGTGGGCAAGGTCGAATCGGGCAATTGTGGGGATGCAATTCCACTGACGATCGGAACCGTTCTACCTTGATGCCACTGTGCTGAGAAAAGACATCTAAAATCCGAACCAACAGCGTTTTGACTTGCAGTTCGGTCAATCCCAGGCAGTGGACGGGTTCAATTTTCGCAACCCGATCGTTGCCTATCCAGAGTTCTGCACCTAGCGCATGGAGGGGTGCATCCTTCGTGATACGGTACCAATGAACGACCGCAGCCGGAACAGCAGGAGCTAACACCTCCAGGGTCGCAACTCGTGCAGATGAGGAAGCTCCAGATTCTGATAACCCGGATTCGGCTGGTAGCTCCCGTCGTCGCTGCTTGCGAATATGGTTCCGGACTCCCCGATGGCGATAGTAGGAACGGCGGTTATGGCAAACCTTCGGATTCCAGCAACCGTCACCATCCGGTCCATGACGCTGTTGGGCTTCCTGGGAATCTAGCTTCGAGCAAAGCCGACATTTTTCCTGATCGGGACGTGCCATCACGCACCTCGAATCGGAGCCAATAACTCATCCACCCACAGCTGATCAGTCTCCGATAGCTTGGGCGGTGGTATCGGCTGACGATAGTCGATGCGTTCGTTATACCCTGCCCGATCGCACACGCCCTGCACAATTGCCTGTAATTCTATCAACGGCTCCTCATCTTCGGGTCTTAGCGGCAGTGGCACACTGGGAATGGGTTCACGCAAGTCAAAGTCATACAGGTCAGCTTGAGGGCGTTGTGAACTACGGCTCACAATGAGGCGATAGTCACTCGGCTGTACCTCTCCTATCATCGTCATTGGGATGCCAGCCCGGATCAGATCGATTTCAACAAGATTGGAGAGACTGCCTAAAATTCGCCTGCGCTTGTTTTCATAAGCCGTTCTGCCTTTTCCCTTCTGCTTGTTTTTGGGTGACAGCACCTCAATCACTGTAATAACCGTATCTGTGCCGACTTCGCGAACTTCTAGATAGCGCTCTTTAATCGTGGTTGGCTGGGGCAAGAAAATGGAGCGGGGTTGCTTCTGAGTTAACGTTGCATTCGATTCAACTCGCAACGGCTCCACTTGATCGATTGATCGAGCCGCTAAGACAGCGGCATCTGGAATACCCACGAGGATTTCTTCTGGCTCTTCTTGATCCTGGTAGGTGCGAGTCTCAACCTCAATGTAATAGTTGGGGCGCAGTTGAGGGGCTACTGTATCCGCGATCGCCACCATCAGTCGAGTGTGAAACGACGACCAGAAGGCTGGATGTTCCAGGTAGGGATTCATGCCAGGGAAGGGCGACAGCATCCGTGAAACTCCCACAGTGTCAGGATTTCCATCTAGTATACCCTAACCCGTCTGAATCTAGTCGTAGTTTAGTCGTATATAAGATATTGTTCAAATATTTTACTTGAAATACCCTAAACTGAAAGAGCCAACTTGAGTTGTGTGGTGATTACTCATGTTTTCAGGCTCAGAGGGACTCCCCCCGATTCGTTTGGTTGCTTCCCAAGCTCCATTGCCATCCCGCTCAACGGAACCAACGGATTTGCGTTGGCTCCGAGTCGAGGAGTATTTTCAGGCGCGATCACTAGCTGACAATACCCAGAAAGCCTATCGACGCGAATTAAAACGATTTCTCGCTTGGACCGATCGAGCCTGGTCAGATCTTACCCCTCGCCAGATTGCTCAGTTTAAAGCGTATTTGCAGGGACAAAATCTGTCTGCCAACTCAATTAATCGGGCATTGACGGCTTTGATGAGTTTCTTTGAATGGTTTCGAGCGGCTTACCCCGAGCAAATTGCCCATGACCCCACTACAGCGGTGGAAATGGAGCGAGTTCCCTTGCCGCCAGCGAGGGATTTATCAGAGGTTGAAATCGCCGCGCTATACCTGGCATTGGAGAAACGGGGGGAGACTGAGGTGCGCGATCGAGCGTTATTCGCAGTGCTCAGTCATGGTTTAAGAGCAGAAGAGGTCGTGAATTTGAATGTAGAAGACTACGATGGCGTTCGGTTGACCATTCGAGAAGCAAAAGATGACAGTACAGGTACGGTACCGCTCAGCCGTCAAGCACGGGAACAGCTAAACACGTATCTAGTACAGCGTCGCTCTGAGGAAAGGGAGTTACCGTCTGACGCTCCCCTTTTTCTATCTTATGGGTGGAATCGGATCGGCAATCGGTTGGGCTATCAAGGTTTGTATTATGTGGTTAAATCCTTGGGAAAGATTGCAGCGGAACAGGCTCAATTGGCATTAAAGCGGCAACAGAAGATTGAGTTGGAGGAGATGGAATTTGATCCTCAAGACAAATGGGTACGGTTTAGCCCAGCGGAACTTAACCAAATTTTAGCTTTAGTGAATGTTCATCCTCATCAGTTACGCCACACATTTGCGACTGGCTTGCTCTTAAAGGGAATTGAAAGTCTTCATGCTCGAACGTTGACCCGTCATAAATCAGAAGCAAGTTTTAAGCGATATGCAAAGCGAGCCCTCAGCGCGGCGGCTGAAAGGGCGTTTTATCAATCTATTGGGGAAGAACCTCCGCAGAATAGCGAACTGAAATGAGGCAAATTCAAAAAATGACTGCTTAATTGAGCTGGTCTTGATACATACTATTTATCAGGCATATTTTGTCTGATTGATATTTGAAGTGGTTCTTTGGACAGTAGTTTCATTCCGATGCCCAGATTTCTGGTGAATCTGAATTTGCTTAAAGTTTTTTCTGTTATTTTTGATGATCCCTGTATATCAGGGGCATTTCAGAAATGCTCTACAACCTATTTTTTGAGATGAACCACAACGTTGTGGTTCAGAAATTAACGAACTCTAATACTTGGAAAGAGCCCAATGAGTCGGATTATTGCCTTGTTCAATCAGGCTGGTGGGGTTGGCAAGACCTCTCTTGTCAATCAACTTGGATACATGGCTGCTTGTTGTAAACGATTGGATCCGAAGACAAAGAAACGGAGTAAGAAGAAGGGAGATTATTATCGAGTTCTTGTGGTAGACATGGACCCGCAGGCTTCTCTCACAATATTTATGGGTCTTGATCCTTATGAATTAGATAAGACAATTTATCACGCCATCTTGCAGGATGAGCCATTACCTATTCATAAGAGAATTTATGCTCAGACTCAACGAGAAGATGGGTCCCCTGGTGTTGATTTAGTTCCTGCTAACCTGGAGCTTGCTTTAGCAGAGCGAGAGTTGATGTCAGCGGTGATGAGCGATTTCCGTTTGCGAGAAGCATTACTGCCTGTTAAGGATCACTATGATTTTATTTTGATTGACTGCCCTCCAAGTTTAGGTAATTTGGCTTATATTTCTTTGGTTGCAGCGACTCATGTATTAGTGCCAATTCAGTCTCAGTACAAAGCATTTAATGGAGTACAGCAGCTCTTTGACACGATCAAACTGGTAAGGGCACGTCCCAATCGAGAGCTAGCAATCGCAGGTTTTGTTCCAACAATGTATGACCAGCGTAACTCCCATGATGAGCGAACATTATCAGCGATTCATGAACAGCTTTCTCCTGTTGCGGCAGTTTACCCACCAATCGCACGGTCTACGATCTTTGCAGATGCTTCAGAAGAACATCTGCCTTTAGCACTTTATGATAAAAAACATCCTGCACTGAAGGCGATGAATCAGATTATCGAGGGGCTGGAACTTCTATGACACAATCCAAAGCTTCTAAAAAGGATAAGCCCTATGGGGGGAATATTGATTTAACTAGATTATTTGGTTCTACGAATCAGGAAGTGGAGCAGTCGGACTCTAGTGAGACAAAGAATTTTCTGCCGATCGCTCAGATCCACCGTAAGCCTGAGCAAGTTAGGCGCTATTTTGATCCTCAGAAAATGGAGCAACTGACCACTTCTGTACGAGAGTATGGCGTCCTAGAGAACTTGTTGGTCCGGTTAATGCCAGGAAAACCTGGAGAATACGAGCTAGTTGCAGGGGAGCGACGTTACAGAGCTGCTCAGGGAGCAGGCTTAACAGAAGTTCCAGTGGCCATTCTTGAATTAACCGATCAGCAGGTACTTCAAATTACGCTGGTTGAAAACTTGCAGCGAGAGGATTTGAACCCCGTTGAAGAGACAGAAGGAATTCTACAGTTGTTAGCGATTCGGCTGGAGTTGTCTGTTCAAGAGGTTGTGTCTCTCCTATATCGAATGCAGAACGAATCAACCCGAAATTTGAACCACAACGTTGTGGTTCAAGAAGAAGAGGTTGTTGAAGAGGTATTCAATGCTTTGGGGAGAATGAGTTGGCAGTCATTTGTGAAGCATCGACTGCCCTTACGGAACTTACCTGAAGAAGTGCTTGAGGCACTCCAGCAAGGAAAGATTGAGTATACAAAAGCGCAAACTATTTCGCGGGTTAAGGATGAAGGGCAACGTCAAGAGCTACTTCAAGATGCGATCGCTCAGAGCCTTTCCATCAGAGATATTCGCGATCGCATAAAGCAACTCTCCCAATCGCAAAACACTACTTCTCAGCCTTCCGACTACTTAAAACGGTTTAATGCTGTAAGTCGTCAGCTGAAAAAAACGTCTGCTTGGGAGGATCAGGAGAAACGCGATCGTTTAGAAATGCTGCTAAAAGAAATAGAGGATTTAGTGAAGTAAGACATGAGGTTCTACTCATAAAGTAAGTCGAATTGAACTCTAAAGAGAGTTCCTTTACCAACTTCAGATTCAACTTTGATAGATCCATGATGTGCTTCCACAATTTGATGGGATAGATAAAGACCTAGCCCATTACCTCGACGTTGGTGATTCCCTTGTCTAAATCGCTCGAATAAAAATTCTTGTTCTTCTGGAGCTATACCAATCCCTGTATCTTCTACTTCAAGTACGATGAGATCACTCTTTGGAGAATTGCAAGTCAAGCGTTGCAGTCGTAGCTCTACTAAACCAGTGTCGGTATAACGGATAGCATTGCCAAGCAAGTTAGTTAGTAAACGACGAAGCTCCAGTCGATCGCCTCTAACCTGCAATGATGTTTGATCAGTGCCTTCTACTAAACTTAAATCTAGCTTCAAGCTTTTATTAGCAGCTAGGGGAGTAAGTTCTCTAACAACATCTCGACTTAATTCCCACAAGTCAATATTGTGAAAATAAAGATCTTTACACCCTGCTTCGTATTGATAAATCTCCAGAAGAGTATCTACCATCTCTAGTAAAGTTTGATTACTTTGAACCACCTGCTCTAAAGAATCTCGCATCTTAGGCAGTGTTTTTCCGAAAGCGCCTCGACGTAGCAAATGCAATACGTGATCTGCTGCTATGAGAGGGGTTCGTAAATCATGAGTCAGGCTGGCGATGAACTCCTCATGCTGCTGATTAATTCTAATTTGTTCATCAATACTGTGTTTCAACCGCAACATTGCTAGGATTCTAGCGAATAGCTCCCGCTTTTTTACCGTTGGACGGATGACATCGTTAGCGCCTAATGCTAGTCCTTTAACTACATTGGAATGGTTGTGATCTGCCACCAGCATAATTGGAAAAAAGGGTAGCTCTGGGTTCCTCCGAATTCGTCGAGTTACTTCGTAGCCGTCTATGTCAGCAGTATCTGTATCCAGCAGTAATAAGTCAGGTGGACACTGTTCCAGTTGAACAAGTGCATCCATACCACTATGAGCACTATCCACTTGGTACCCACGCTTCCTAAGCATGGAGCGCATGGGGCGAAAGATATTAGGAAGGGCATTTACCAGTAGAATGCGCTTGGCTCCAGGTGAAGCAAGCCTAATCGTTAGGTTTAAAGGTTTTGAGAGCATGTTTTTATCCAACGCTTTATTTGTCGGTTGTCTATCTGACTTACGGCAAACTGGCGATGACCCTGTGCTTCGTAACCTGCTCTAAGCTCGTGTGGTATAAGCTTTTTTAGCCTTCATCCCAGGGAAACAATATATTTGAGAAAAGGAGTGACCTTTTTGATAGGAACAGAGATGTAAAGAAATCAGTCTAGCGGATTTATCAAAACTTTGCATTTCGCCAAAGACTTATTCTATCTAGGGATTCGCATCTATCTACCTTAAGTAGTAGTCACAATAGTGAAGGGTTAGAATGATGCGAGTTGCAATTGTAGAGGATCATAGCCTTACCCGTACAGGGATTCGTAGTGCTTTGAATGAGCAGCAGGATATTACTGTTGTTGGAGACGCTGAAACGGGGGTTGCAGGACTGAAGCTGCTTCAGAAAACGAAACCAGATCTGGCGATCGTAGACATCGGTTTGCCAGACATTGATGGGGTAGAGGTAGTGCAACAGTTTCGGAATGCTCTCCCTCCAGGGTCAGATGTGCAAACTCGATTTATTATGCTAACTTCCTACACTCAGGAAAGAATGGTGTTAGCGGCATTTGCAGCAGGAGCTGATTCCTATTGTGTCAAGAACACCAAGTTCGAGTTGCTACTGGAAGCTATCCGCATGACTCATGAAGGACAATCTTGGATTGATCCAGCGATCGCTCGCATTGTCCTCAAACACGCTCGGCAATCTGCATCGCCACCACCAAGTACTGATGAACCTCAAACAGTAACCATCAATGCACTTGATTCGGAGCAAGCTACAATTCTGGAGGCTGATCCTCTAACGAAAAAAGAGTTGGAAGTGCTGGAATTGATGGTTCAAGGTTATACCAATAATCAGATCGCTGGGCAACTTTATATGAGTCTTGGCACGGTCAAAGTGCATATCCGTAGTATTCTTAACAAACTGTGTGCTAGCGATCGCACTCAAGCCGCTGTACTGGCAATGCGAGCAGGACTGATCGAGTAAAAAATTGCATAGTGCAAGCTATGCAGTGAGGGCTGATTAGCTAGAGGGTTAAGCGAGTGACTGAATAATACTGGCTTGAGTAGTGTAGAGCGATTGCCCACTCCCACTCTCTAAATCAAAGTAGGTGGCGAATCGTCGCAGCTTGCCAGCCGTCAGTTGCAGTAAATAATCGAATGCTTCAGTTGCGACACGTTGATTAATGCTGAGGGATTGGCTGTTCAGCAGAGCAAGCTGTTCACAGGAGAGGGTATTGTCCTCCATTTCTTCTGGCTGTGGAACCAACAGGTCGGGCTGCTGAACAGTTGGGGCAGGCAGCCGAAAGCATCCCAATGTATTGAATTGATAATCATCTGGTTTGGTAGAAAGGTGGGAGCCTATTAAAACTTGCCCACTCCGGCGGGAATTACCACAATCTAGATACCAGGTGTGTGGAGCGAGTTGATGACTGTTATTCTCCAATACTTGGGCAACCGATTGTCTAGCTTTAGCATTATCGACACATCCAACAACCAAAGCAAGAGTGTTGTAACCGGGAGTAACCCAGTCTGAACTGAAAGGCTGGGCGATCGCGCCTACCTCCATTTTCCAGGCGATCGCATAGCGGAGTGCTAACGTTTTAGCCTTGTTCAGACCAATCTCTGCGTCACAGAAGCACTGACGTAATACATTCGCTTCTTCGACATAATCTGGATCGACAAAGTAGAGTTTGACTTTCTTTCCTTTGCTGGAAAGAACTCTACCCAGGCGGACAATGGATGGAGCCAGCCAAGAACCTGTTCCGCCGCATCCTACTAGCCAAAGTTCGATCTCGGTGTAGTCAATCGTCAGAACAGGCGAAGCATTTGCCAGATCGAGGTTCAGCTCCATAAGCTCTCCAATACATTTGCATGTGGCAAGTCTGTACTGTAAAACTGACATCCAGACAGTACTGAAACATCAGTCATGAAAAAGTCAGGTTCAATATCAAACACGGTTTTTGCAGGAATATTCCAGCAGTGCTGAAATAGCCCGACACGCATTTGAATCTCTGGCTTAGTCGTATTCACCCGACCCAACACACCATAGATTCGGAAACCTGTTTCGTCCTCATTATCCGTTCTGGAGAAGAATGCAGGCATAGCTGCATGGGAATGGATCTCTACAACAGCCTGATAATGAGAGGCATGACTGCCTAATTCTGTAGGCTGACAACTGGTTGGGTTTTGAGTTTGTTTTGGCGTGTGTAATTCCCATTCAGTGTCTTGCTTGTGGAAATGAAATAGTATTTCTGCATTGGATTCGGTGCAGGCATTACAGCTCGATCGCCACACTTCTAGCAAAAGTTCTTTGGGAATTCGAGGTGTGATGTTGAGATAAGGAGTCAGGCGAGGTAGCCCTTTGATTCGCTGATTGCTCAGACAAACGGGCATGAGGACTTCAATACTAGGACGGGTAGCACTGGCAAAAATGCCGTTACCAGCTAAGAGATAGGTGAGAGCACTGCCAGAGCTAGGAAGTGAATCAGCCGTAGTTGCATAGCCAATCAGCGGCTTACTGGTTTCGTTCATCTAAAATTTCCTGCACAAGTGCATCAACACTTTTTTTGTTGCCGATAGGCATTAAGTTAGAAGCCGGATAAGTGAAACGCTTACCTTGCTGATGCAGTTTCAGGAGCTGTTGACGAACATCATCTGAATGAGATTTCGACTTACCTGTAGCCAAGTGACTTGTGAAGAGGCTGGAAATGAAAAGATTCCAAGCCATATTAATGGTTTGAGGGCTGGTATCAGGAGGTTCGTTAACACCCCAACAAACCTGCCCTGAATTGTAGATATTGGGTAGTGGGGTATGAAAGGCAAATGCTTTTGGATCGAGTGTCTTGCCTTTAATCGTCCAGACCCAGTACTTCGTCTCAATTCCCATGAAGATCATTGCAGGCAGCGGGGTCTTTAACGTTCCAACCTCATCACAGTCAAGTAGATAGGTAGCAGGAGGGATAAATTTGATCAAGTAGGTGCCCATACTCCCGGTGCCATAGCGAACGATACCAGGCTGCATCCATCCGGTATCAATAGGTTCATGGCTGAACGCAGTCTGGAGAGCAGCTGGGGAAACACACTTATAAATGTCGGCAACTGGTAGATTTTTATCCTGTCTATGGAAGATGTAATAGCCATCCAGAAACAGCAATTCGGCTTGAATGGCAGAAGATTTTCTGGGAGGGTCGGCGAGAACCGCTTGGATGATTTCACTAGAGAGAATAGGGTTGGATGAATTCGCTGCTAGATTCGTTTCAATGCGCGTGTCCATAGCTGTAGTAGAAGTTGTGTGTGAGTTTTCATATCGGTTTCCAACCACTCAATTAACAGGTACGCAGCATCCAAAATTCGGCTGGCTTGTTTCCATTTCCGGTGAAGGAGATTGATAGATGCTTTAGACCAGGGCAGAGAGGAAGCATACAGCCCATAATTCATCTCATCTGGAGACTCATCAAGCCAGAGATTTTCAGTTTCATGACCCAGGAGTTTCAATGCCAGAGGCAGGAACTGTAAGGGTGTAGTGAGTTCACAACAAAGTCGCCTCAATCGTTTGTTGTCAATGCGATCGGGATGATGAATGTCTTTGTAAGAAACTTGATGCGTTTCAAATTCACTATCAAACCATTCGCTACCTTCCGGTTCTACATCATCCAACCAATAGCGCCCCTCTTTACTGAATGGGATCAGCAGTTTCCACCCCATCCTCAAGTTTTCAATTCCTTCCTCCATTTGCCAATCCACACCCATTGACGTAATCGGGATAGCCTGAAGTCGTTCTTCGTGAGCACTTTCCACTGCCCAAAATGACATTGGAAACAGGTGAGTATAAACCAGTGTGATGAACTCTAATTCCCTTGAGCTGTGGTGATTTTCTGAAAAAACTGTTTTAGAGTTGTCTTCATTAACGGGCAAATAGAGAGAAGTTTGGCTAGCTGTCCATTCAGAGGGGAAAAAGTGCTGGTAAAGTACTAATAGTTGATAAGTATTGAGTTGGGCTTCCAGGTAGTCAAAGGCTTTAGATGGATTGATTATGAACTGGTACTGACGGAGGCTGTAGATTGCTTCCGCTGTAGTGCTGGGAACGAAAGTCATGGCTAAAATCCTTCAGGAATACCGCCGGATGTTGGGGGACAGGAAGTTAGGGCTTTCAATGACTGGTTGACTGCTTGTGTGAATGCGATGCCAGTGGCGATCGCTTCCTCAATCTGCGTTGCCCATTGCTCGGCATTCCTCCAGTCAATTCCGGTCATCATTTGATGTTGCCGGAGCTGGTAACACATTTGTACAGCTGGATTTACCTCTTCAGGCACAGCTTTCAAAAATTCCAGTGGAGAAACCCCTTTTCGACCTGGCTTTTTGATAATACGGATGGGTTCTCCTTCTTTGCGCTCAATATCTGCATTTGCCAGTTCAGCACAGAGTGGAGTAAAAGCATCGCGTAGGAGCTGGTCGTCAATGGCGATCGCGTCGGGTAGCCAGTGTTGTTGCCCTTCATAGATCACGAGTCGTTTATTAGTTGTGTTGGTAGTCATAACTGTTAAAACAATGAAATTTGAGTCTGGCTATTGCTGCTTGATTTAGAAGCAGCAGGACTGGTTTTGCTTACCTGTACTTGAGGTTGGATTGCCTGTTTAGGCGTGGCTTTAGCAGTTTGAGTCTGGGCAATATTGCGGCGAACTTGGCGGTTGGGAAAATCAGCTTTTAGGTCGTCTAGAAGTTGGGCGATCGCAGGTGGAAGTGAACCCAATTCTTCCTGATTTAGCATTGCCACAATGGGAAAATCACCATGACTGCTGGCAGCTAACAGTACAGGTCTGTTTCCTGGTTGTCCTGTACTGGGCAACAGAGTGATCACAACCTGAACTTTACACTGCTCGAAAATATAAGGTTCTGATTGTGATTGAGCAGGGGATGCAGAATTTGAGGATTCTTGGTTGTTGGAAGCTGCTTCTAAATTCTCTTGATCCAGTTCATCCTCTTCATCAGTTTGTTCTTCTTCGTCAGTTGCCGAATGCAAGAGTTTCAAAAAGTCGGAATGACCTGCTTCATAGCGCTCTCGATCGAACAACAACCCAAGAGCATGAAAGCGTTCTTCAGCCGTATTTTTGCCATTGGTGCTTTTGGCGATCGCGTCCAATTTAGTTGCCGTAGTCGTTAAATTTGCGGCAGCGATCGCTTCTTCTGGTGTCAGCCATTTCATAACAAGTTCCAAGTTGTGGTCTAGCTGAAATGGCGGTAGCCAGGGCAATTTTAAAGAAGCCAGCAGCAAGGACGTGTTTGGGCTGCTGGCTGACGAAAGGGTTTACTGCTCTGCCAGAAGTGAGTTTTTGAAATCTTGAATCGCTGTGGCTGTCAGTGAATAAATGACACGCCGCCTGCGTTCGATGTGAGTGCCGTCAACCGGAATTCCTTGCTTCCAAGCAGCAATGATTGCTTTCTTATCGGCAGAATAAGTAACTTTCTTTTTGCGGAACTCATCCGGCAACTCCTCGGCATCCACTAGCAATTCGCAACTGGGAGGGTTTTCGCGAATGGTAATGCGAAGCGAATGTCCGACGACTTCATCGGGCAGTCCTCCTGCTATGTTTTGCTCCAGAATGCTCTGATCAAGAGCCTGTCGCCATCGCTCCAAGCGATCGAGTGCTGCCTGGTGTACTGCTTTCAAATGTTCCAGCCGTTGTTTGATACCTGCGATCTCTGCATCAAGTTGGAAGGCTAGCTCGGCATGAAGATCGATCGCATCTTCTTGCGCTTCCTGAGTTTCCCAGATCGCTGCGAGAAGTTCTGCTTCTTCGTCGGCTGTTTGGGAGTGAGTCAGCAGATCCCAAAGTTCTGCTGCTGCTTGGGAGAGTCCTGACAAGGATTGTTGAGCTAGAGAGAAGGTCATGACTACCACCTCCCACATGATTCGTAATAGTCCCGTTCTGCTTCAATGTCTGCCAAAATCATCAGAGTGTTTGAATTAATGTCTTCTTCTGAAGATTGCTCAGATTCAAGAGAGAGATCAGGAAGGGTTATTGTTACTAGTGTTAAGTGATGAGTAGAGCTGGTTGTCAGAGTTTGCATAGGGGTAGCCTTGATCACACTGTATGGACCAGCGCGATAGCGCATTACCTCTGTGCCATAAACCGCTGAATGCTTCTAGCACATACAATACATCGAGCTTCCCGGTTCCCTTTAAACCCTAATTTCCAGGCAGGTGTGCGAATTAGTTTACCGTTACGGGTATGAATAATCAATCCATAGCGGGCACCATCCCAAGCAAGGCTACTATCAGCACTGTAAGCCAAACCCCGTAGATGATTGAGGGCAACGGTCCAGTTGCACCCATAGATATGAAACCGTTGAGGGTATTGCTGACAAAGGGTTTTCAATTGGCGCAGCATTTTGTAAGCGATCGCCCGTTCCTCTGAATTTTCAGATTTACCTTGGCGCATCAGCATTACTAATTCACCAATTCCCACAATCCTGCTGCATCGCAGGTAGTAATTGAGATACTTCTTGGGTGTTCCCCAGCCCCACACCGGAACCATTTTGACAGGTGGTTCCCTAAAATTTTGCTTGAGCCATTGGCGTGCAATTACCCAGTTTTGATAGGTTGCTTCTGAATCTCCGATCACGTCAGGGGCACTCACCCAAACATAATTGCCTGAAACGGCAACTTCCATGTATCGAGCCACATCTAACGTACCGCCATGCCTGAAGTAGTGATAGGCATCAGAGTCTAAAGCCACCCTGTGAAATCCTTGAACCAAATGAATTTGTGTTGGATTCACAAGGACTCGATGCACACCCGCCTGTCGCAGCATCAATGCATCATTTCTGCCAGAAAGCCCACTGAAGTAGAAACGCATGAAGCTACTCACTATCCTGTTGCAAAGTTGCTAGAGCGTTTTGGATGCTTGGTAAGGCATCTTCATCAGCAACAGGTACAAGTCGATAAATTCGAGTATTTTGGGTGGTGTAGCCAAAGTCCTCGATCAAGGATGCCACCAGTTCGGCTGCCCTCTGAAGCGTGCCATAGGTATGGGGTTCTTCTATTGGCAAAATAGGATAGAAAGTCTCCTGCTCTGACCACGGCAAAGGTTCATCGACCTTAACCACTACAAAAGTTGGAGGATTTGAGTTTAGCGACTCAGACATAGACCTCTCCAGATTAGTAAACAGGTGAGGGCATATAGCCCACCTAAGTTGTCTGGAGCGGAAGCTCTACCGCGATCGCGATATCATGTTGTACTTGGGGTTAGGGGACAAACAGGTCCAATTGGACAGGTTTACTAGGTCCTGTCAGTTCTCTCCAATGTTGGTCAAAAGCTTTCAAGTTACGACATTTGTTTTTTGCCAGCTTGGGAGCAACGACATAGAATTCCTCGAAAGCTGGATAAACGCCTTCTTGGCGTTGGTAGCGATAGCATCGTTTGCCGTACAAGTCTTCTACTGGAACATGATGATTTTGGCAAATCGCTTCTAACTTGGATTCCATCTGAGCTTTGTTGCCTTCATTGATGAGAACCACGTTGCGATCGGAGTTGACGTAGGGCTTGCCGTTCTTCCCAATTAGTTGTTTGTAAGTGCGTTGCACGTGATAGATTGCCCACTGTAATTGCTGTAATAGCTGCTCTAATTCATCAAAGGCAGACTGATTACCACTTCTTGCCATCAGGTCGTAAGCAGTTCCTGATGAGAATAGGTGCATTCGCGGATTAAACGCCAGGGCGTTCATCTCCATCAGCAGTGTGAATCCTGCGGCTTTGGGATCACGCTTGTAGCGAGCGATCGCCGTTTGTTTCTGTTGAAACGGGCAATAGCTACAGGCAGATTTTCTCCAGAGAACTCCGAGCGTGCGGTAGAGATATTCAATGCAATCATCGCGTGTCCATCCCCATTCGATGAGCGGATAGAGAAACTGGTGTCCTTGGCAGGTATAGCCGTCAGCTTTACCAGCTCGTTTGGTCTCATCAGCGTTGTAACCCAAATAAGGACCAAAGGCTTCCGTAATATGGTCTGCGATCCAGGCATCAAGCACCTCCCCCTTCCAGCGTTGAGCACAGATGTGAGGTCGTCCTAACCGGGGCACGGTTCCAGATTGAAGTAGGTCATGACTGAGGGGAAAGTATCCTTCAGTATGAAGCTCGTAAGGTTGGTGAGTGTCACTGAGAATGATATAACCATCTCGCTTGCTGGTAGAAGCCTTGGCAATCTGCACCAATCGAACCTTATGTTCCCGCATCAATGGGAAGAGATAGTTTTCGCACAAGTATTTGGTTTCATCGATCTCATCACCAGTTTGCGCGGTTAGCACAATTAGATTGTGGAAGTTATTGAAGGGACGAGATTGAGGCTCCAGCATCCAACGCACGAGGATCGCTGTGCTCTCGACTCCCATGCCCCAATTGAGAAGATGCAGTTGAGGAATCATGGTACGGAGATAAAAAATCCTCCAGACAAATGCCTGAAGGAGCCAGCAGAAGGGAGATAGAGGTTCTTAAATGGCGTTTCCTGTTCGTTCAGTGATATGTAGGAACCCAGCGTTCGTGCCTTCTGGGTTTGCCTGAGCGATGACATAGAAGAATGCTTCTGCATCTGATTGCTTGACGATCAGGTAAGGATAGCCCTCCTGAGTTAAACCAGCCTGATGGATTTGACTACCAATCAACCTGGTGAGTTCTTGCTGATAGGGGTTCATTACAATGTCCTGCTGGGTCTGCGCTTGCCGAAGCCAGTTATGAAAGTCAATGCTTTCAGGTTCTGGTATGCGATCGCTAGGTTTAAGTTTGCGAGTGCGATCGTATATCGCCTCTGGCACTACACTTTTCAGATGTGCATCAACAGCATTGAAATTTATGGTGTGGAGGTTGCTCCAAGGAAGGCTGACATGAAAGCGATGAGGTTCACCAACCAGGTTGAAGTTGAGATAGTGCTCCATATTGCTTAGAGATTTAAAGATCTGAGAGCATTGGAGCGGTAGCTCTGAAGCTAACTTAGGGAATAAAACTTTGGACTTTTAGTTGCATTTATTCCCTAAGTCAAACACAGGGATGTTTAACCAGCAGAATAGGTAGGTTAGATGGTTCAGTGTATAGCTTGCCTAGAAACCACTGCGATCGTGGTTTGACGTTGGGATCTGGGTAAATGTCTTGACAGTACCATTGGTTGTGAGTCAGGTAGCACGGCTCGCCCAAGGAGAAGGTTGAATTATTAATATAATTAAGGGTTGTTTAGCATTTTTTGCATTTCAGGAATAGGACCTAACTCGTCTTTAAAGAGCTTACAGAGGTACTGTATTTCGCCTTTTTCTAAAGTAAAAAACCCTCCTGAATTTATCTTTTGATTGGCAAGTTGAAGAACCCTTAACGGGTAAGCAAGCATTGCATGTTCCGGATCAAAAAGGTAGATATTAGACGAATCAGTCAAGTAATCTTTTACGGCTAGTCTTAGTCCATTATTAATAATTTTTTCAAAATGCTTAGGTATAGTAGGCTCCAAAAATTTAGCTTCCTTATAGTTGGCATATTCTCGTTTTTCCATCAGCCAACTTAATGGATCATCATATTCAATAGTTTGTGATAATAGAAGGTGACCAGGATTTTGTCTCTTAAACTCCTCTAATACAACCTTGTGTGTTTGTCCTTCCCTTTTAATGGGAGCATGACCAGGTTGGGCATTAATAGAAAAAGGTTTACTCCCAACATAGAAGATACAAATTCTATCAAGAGCAAGCAGTGCTCGAAACGCATAAAATGTCGCATAATAAAGTTTTACAGTTGCCCACGTTGACAATTCTTCTTCTAGACTTCGGAAAGCGTTACCAATTGAAACGATAGAAGAATAGATATAACCAGCAGCATCATTTTTTAGATGATTTGCCAACGTGTTTGATTCCGGTAAATTCAAATACCTACTGATTATTTGAGGATTAGTTAAGCTAACTAAAAGTGTCGATAAATAACTTTGTGCTTTGTGGCTCATACTAGGTGAACTTTCAGTTTTCTACTGAACTAACAACACTAAACAGGGAGAATGAGAAATAAACACAAAAAAATCTCATTCTGAGGATCAAATCTCAAGTTCACCGGGACTTTCATTTTCAGGGGTAAATACTTCGACTAATTTCTGATATATCTGCCTTTGAGCGTCCTTCCCACCTAAACCCTTTACGTCTTGCTGGTGTATCAGATCACTTTCACTAAGGGAAATAATGCTCTCTATAGTTTCAACCTTAAAAGAACGTTTTTGATAACAATAAGGGATTATACGCAATTGTAGAAAATCTATAGCTCCTGAAAACCCCGCTGCGTACTGAAAGGCATTGGATGAGCTATCCCACTCATCTTTATACTTGTTACGCAATGCCACAAAAAAGTTAAGAACTATATGCTTCTGAGTTTCAAGTTCATAGACATCTATTTGTTCAAAACTACCTTTATCCTCAACTAATGGCTTAATCGCCGTAACAGCTGTGGATACAGCTATACCTCCTTTACGTTTAGGGGCACCTGGAAATTTGATTTGATTAAAATATGGTGATTCATTTTCTTCATTCAAAAACGTTGCAATATCTCGTGCTCGAACAGCAGCAGGATCAACTACAGGTTCACTTGCTAATCCATATAAGTCAAAGACCAAACTCCTTGGAACAGTTTTTTGTTCTGTATTTATTGATAAAAATATATCAGCACATTCTTGTGTAGTTAGATTTTCATATATTGCAACAGGAACTTCTAGACCTGACACAGACGAATTTTCTTCAACAGCAGCTTTGATGCCTGCTACTCTATGCTGTCCATCGATTATTTGAGCTGACCTAGATATATTGGAGAAACTGATATTTCCATTGTTTTTCTGAATTGGATTCTGTTCACTAATCCAATTCAAAACGATGGCACCTGGATAGTCCCCTCCTGATAAAGTAAACTCTTTTATACTGTTAATCCGCCTAGAACTTAAAATCCGTTGAACAGCACCCGGTTCGTTGTCCCTTCCACGAATTGAAGCGTAACTAATCTGCGTTAGTAGATCAAAGGGTAACTTGGTTAAAATAATATTTCTTTTAGATTGCCTAACTTCTATGTACGGAAAAGAATAGTTTGCCATCTAGTATCCTCAAGGAGGTTAAACAGAAATTTCTAGCGAAAAATATTTTCACGTAATTTCTCTAACCGATATCTTACAGCCTTTAGAGCAATGTGGAACCACGATTGCGTCAGCTTTTCAAGCATTCTCTAAGCACTAACCTCCAGCATGATGACATTGCTGGAGGGATGGGCATTACTAAACGTCAGATTCTCTTCTGAGACCGCTGGTTCCTCCTAATACCTAAGATTGCCAACGACTTATACTCGTCAATATTGAGCCAAGGGTACGACTGGTAAAAGCAGGGGTTTTGTTGGCACTTTGCCAGATGGTCTTAGCTTCAGAATCATCTAGAGCAGGCGTGCAGCGATCGCAGTATTGCTCGAAGAGTTGATACGGATCAGGATGGTGAGCGATCCGGTGTCGAGTTAACAGCTCGGTAGTTCCCAATAGGTTTCGAGCTAGCTTGTAGCCTGCGTTGTTACGGTTGCCTTCTAACTCGCCGTACTTTAGGAGGGCGCGATCGCTTTTCGTCAGACAGATGGATAGTGGAATCGATATCCCGCTAGCGCGGTGTTGTTTGAGAGATAAGTGATTATCTCTTGTTGAATTGCCTGCTCCGTGTCTTCGACGTTTGAGCACCGTTGAGCGAGACATTGGAATAGGTGATTGAGTCAGGGCGGAGCGTGGGTCAATTGAACTGTTCATTTTTGCCAGATGAACAAGTTGTACCCACTTCCGCCATTGTTGATCCGATAGTCCATAAGGAAACAGCCCGGTGGCATCCAAAGCAGCGTTTAGCGTTCTGAAACTGTATTGGGACGTGGAGTAACCCTCCAAGGCGATTGCTCTAGCACTGCTCAACTCCCTATTTATTACTTCCCTGCGAACCATGCCCGGAAGTCGCATAGAACGCGCTAGGTTGCAGATTGCTGGGTCGGCATTTTGAGCGATCGCAAGTTTCCGATTCAGCAAGATCCAGTTCTCTGGAGATAGCCCAAAACTGCATCTGAAATATACATGTAGGGACTTTCCCCCTGTATAGACAACTGCTGCGGGTTCTAACCCAGTCATATGCTTAAATCGTTCCAGTGCATCATGTTGATCAGTTAGAGGTAAATCATCGATTTCGTAGAAGAGGCACCGACATCGGCTGACATGGTCGTTGCTAATCCCTTTATTAGGTTGGTTGGGGTAGAAGCTAACGGTTGCACCCAAATAGGAAAATTTGAATGCAAGTGCCCATCCATCTGTATAGCGTTTGGGAGTCAGTTGCCAGCAGGTATTACCCTGGCGATCGCGCCCACCTTGAGTGCAGCAGTAGAGAGTAAAACCCTGGGGAGTGATCTTGCCGCAAAAGATGTAATGGCTGTAAATTAGTTGCTCATTTTTCCAGTAGCAGTTCCAGTTGTTAGGAATGAATTCTACGGGTAGATCCCAGGAGATCCGCAGCCAAATTTTAGCACCGGGCATAAAGCCAATGTGCTTGAGAAATTGAATCGTCATTTGCTGTAGATTGACATTCATTGCAGTTAAGCCACCAACGTTGTTGCCTCTTGAGTGGCGTTAGCTGCCCTGACTATCAAAGTTCTAATTCTCGTTGGCGATGTTTTAGCAATTTTGATTCTTGGTGATTTTTCGCTGAATTATTATTTTTTTGATTACTTTCTATGTTTTGTATCTGTGTAAATGAATCTGTCTCAATGCCAATTTCGATTGATGAATTGATAGGTTGTTCTATCAGGTTTTTAATTAATTGATTATCTCGGTGTGAGTTATAATCCACTCCTCGGTATTTCTGCAAGCCTATGAAGGTGTAAGCTTTTCCTAAATGAGTTCCACTGAAGGCAACACCATTTAATTCGTAGCTAATGCCTTTTATTTCACCAGTATTATGATTGCTAACTCGAACACTGACTCCCTTCTGCTGCAATTGCTCAATCAACTGAGGCATAGTGAGAGAAGATTGAGTGGCTTGATCAAGCGATCGCTGAAGCTGCATTCGCACACTTTCCTCACCCGTGCGAGCTAGTAACCGTTTTTCTCCAGTTGTTGGGCTGCGGCTGTCTTTTGCTTGGCTAGAGTGGAGCGACTGTAATCTATACTCCTGTTCCAACTGGCGAATTGTTGCCTCACTCCGGCGATAGTCCCAGCTATCTGGAACTGTTGTGCCATCTAGACGAACCCGACTAGCAACAATATGGGCATGATCATGGTCGCGATCGCTGTGCCGCACTACTGCGTACTGATTCATGTCAAAGCTCATTGCTTGAAGATATTTTTTGGCAATCTCATGCCAAGTGTCATTTTCCAAATACTCAGTGTGGGGAAGGCTCAGAGAGGCATGGTAAACAAAACGTTTCACTCTGGGGTTGAGCTGCTGCGAGAACCGGAACTCGGCTGCCAATTCACGTGGGGTAAATCCCTCCATGTTGCTGCCAATTAAGCTAGCACCATCCTTGCCAAACAGGTAGTTGAGCAGTTTGCTGAAGCTTCGACCTTTAATTTGTTTACCAATCACGGTTCTTCTTCAATCTCTGTTAAAAAGTCCAGGTCAACCAATTCTCGCCGCACTTGACTGAGGAGGGTTCTGGTTTGGTTTAGCAACTCCTGATCAACGACAATTGGGATTTCTCCAAATGGAGTAGTAGCGTTAGCAAGTATTGCTTTTGCAATCTGACTCAGACTGTCACTGATTCGGGTTAATTCCCAGTAGGTTAAACCTGCAATCCGGGTTACACGTCGAGGAAGTTGATTTTTTAACGTCTTAGCACGAAACAATTCCGCCATTGTCAGGTTGTTTTCTGCCGACATGCGGCGCACCAGTTCTTTCTCTTCAGCACTGAGCGAGATATGAAACTTGATCGGACGTTTCTGAGATGACATTCAGCTAGCCAGGATGATGCGAGTATTCTTCTCTAGCTTTGCCATTAATGTATTCATCTGTTATCTATCAGGTGGCTATTTCTCTAGTTGCTGTTTCACCAATAGCTTCCTAATATCTGCAAAATGAGCAACTATTTCTGGTGATGAGATGAATATACATTACAACATGGCTTGCTCTGCATCCTGAAATTTAAGCGAGTGCCGTTAGCCTGTTGCAAAAATGTGGGTCAATGGTGGAGGGCTGTAAGGAATTGTGGAAATTTGAGAGAGTTAGCTGTCAACAAGTCTAGGCTATTGAAAATTTAGCATTTCAATGCTGCGTGTAAATGAGGATAGAGGTGGAACGCTGAGGAAAATTGTGTCAGTGCGTGAACTTCTGTGCGGAAAGAAATTCAAGTATTTCTTTTTTATCCAGGTGGATGATGAGTGTTCACTGAGCGCCCGCTAAGTTGAGGGAGCGTCAACTTACTGATCAACCCACGATGCCTGACATTGCGTTGACTTTTGATCCAGGTTCTTCGCTCAGTAAAGTGATCTACCACTTGTTAGATGGGAGACCTCGTTTGCTGCTGATGGAGCCTGAAGTGATAGAACTCAGTACGAGTTCTATTGATGCTCACCTGAAAACCAGGGGAAATCTTGGTATCACTCGACCTGAAGATGATGTTTGGTTGCAATGTGGGACAAGTAAGCAGTGCCAGGTTGTTGGCTATCTAGCGCGTCAGTTTCTAGCAGCCGTGCGAATGAATGAGGTGAAATACGAGCGAGCGTTATATAAGGTGCTGGCAGCCGTAGGAGCGATCGCCCAACAAACAAATCTATCCCGAAAGTTTTCTGTTGCTATCTCTGTCCTCCTACCTTACAGCGAATATCAAAATGCTCAACGCCTTCAACAACTGTTGAAGCCATATCTCAGAAACTACAGCTTTCGCGGTGAACATCTTCAGGTCAAGCTAGAAGCCTTTGAGTGTCGCCCGGAAGGGGGTGGTTTGGCAATGTCACGAGTGATGCAAAACGGCGCAGAGTGGTTCCAGCAACAGACGCTGGCTGTATTAATGTTTGGGCACCGGAATACTAGCCTGTTGTTATTTGAGCGGGGCAAATTGGCGATCGGTAACACCACTAATTTAGGCTTTCATCAGCTAGTAGATAAGGTTTTACAGCGTACTTCTGGTCAAAGTGCAGATTCATTAACCAGTGCAATCTATAACATTGGCAATCAGCTTGTTCCTGATAATGCCCAAGTTCAACAGTTGGTGAAAACGCGATCGCCCACTGAACAAAAACTAGAACGTGAGCAAATTATCACTGCCATTCTGACTGCTAGAGAGGAATACTGGTCACGATTACAGGATTGGCTAGATACAGTGCTACCGAATGTCACAGAGGTGATTATTTCTGGCGGAGCTGCTCTCTATCTCCACGATGAATTAGAAAACTATTTCAGTCGAACTCCAACCTATTGGGGTACAGATCTACAACGACGATTACAAGAATTGTTAGGACTGGATTATCGCTCGAACCGTCTAGATGCCGAAGCTTTATCCTTTCGCCTGGTAGACGCTTTCGGAATGTACTGCGATTTTGTGGAACAGTTAGCGGAGGTGGTATGAACGACATTCCCCAAACCTCTCGCAAACGCGAAGATTTTAGCTTTCGCTATTCACCCTACACTGGCACACAAGACGGTGCATTAATGGCATTTCTAAAAAGGGGGGATGGAGTCAAGCAAGGCAAAGAATTGATATTGGAGTCTGTTAGAGCTTTTTGGATGGTAGTAGCTTGTCAATCGGAACGGCTATTGAGCGAAGAAGAGTTACGCCAACTTGGATTGAACTGCTGCCGTGCTTTAGAGCGTCAAGCAGATTACATCCGGGAATGTTTGCAGCTGCCGATTCCATCTGCGGAATCTTCAACGATCGCACCCACAACTAGCGATCGTCAAAATGGCAACATCAAACCCCCTGAACGGGCAACTCGAACCATGTGGCAATAGGAGAGCGTAATGGCAACAATTCATTTTATTGATGGTGAAAAAGGCGGTGTCGGCAAGTCTCTGTTTGCTCGTGTAATGGTGCAATATTGCATTGATCGTCAGTTGCCCCATGTGTTGGTAGAAGCCGATCGCAGCAATCCTGATGTCGGCGAAGTTTATCCTGAAAGATGTGAACGCGCTATCTTTAGCGAAGCCGAACGTAAAGCCTACGATGCAGATCGCATCTTTGACCTGGCGATCAAAACTCCAGTTATTGTGAATCTTCCTGCTCAGGTCTTTCCAGCCGTTACCGATTGGATTGAGCGCAATGGGGTGCTGGAGATGGGAGCACAGCATGGAGTCAGTATCTGCAAGTGGTTCATCTGCACCGGCGGTTATGACAGTGTGCAGCTGTTTGTCCAATCCTTGAAAAGGTTTGATGGCAAAGTGCAGCATGTCTTTGTTCGCAATTGGGGACTATGTGATGATTGGTCTCATCTAGATAGTAGAGAGGAACTCCAACAACTTCTGGCAAAGCAAAAAGTCCCAGTGCTTGACTTTCCCAAATTCAGCTACAGAGAGCGTGATCATCTCGATGCCAAGCGAATTCCTTTCTCCGAAGGCAGGGAAAGCAGTGAGTTAGGTGTTTTGGGCAAGCAGCGACTCCATACGTTTCTGAAGGGCGCTTATCAGGCGATCGATCAGGCAAACATTTGGAAGCTTTCACCATCAGAAGTTAGTCCTTCAAAAGCAACTGCGATCGATGCCAATGGCACATCAGCGGAGGCTGGAGAAGGCGATACTAAAGCAGTTGAACCAGCGACAAGTAGCTCTAAATCTCGCAATAGCAAACGTTCTAGCTAAGGGAGGTGAAAGCTCATGACCCATTCCCAACCAGTAGAAGAACCCCTGGATTTAGATGACCAATTTTTAGAATCGATGGCTGCCAGAGGCAAAGGACTGAATCGGATTCCTTACCCAACCCTGCTCGATCTGGCAATTCGCGGTAAGGATGATTCCTTTAAAGCCAGGGTATGGGAAATTGTAGTGCAAACGGGAATTGACCCGGATGATCCAGCCTTCTTGATGCTGGTTGCGACTGGTAGGCTAGAAGTGCTGCTAGAAGACAGTCCCAAAGAGATGGAGACGATGTTTGATCAGTGGCAGACACAGTTGTATGACCGGCTCCAAACCTATGAGAAGGTAGCAGTCAAGGGACATCAAAAGGCGATCGCCCAAACTGTCTCTGCTCTGATTCGCCGTACCGAGTTTGAGCGAGCAATTCACTCGGTTCCCTCATTGATCGCAGCGGGGGTATTGCTCCTAATTACAGCCGGACTGGGAGGACTTCTAGGTGTAGCTGGAATCTCCTGGTATCAATCCAGTCGCCCACTCGATCCTACCGGACCGCGACAACTGACGCTGGAACAAGCCAAAGCCTTAGATTGGGCAACCAGCGCCGAGGGGCAATTTTCCCGCAATCTGATGAGCTGGAATCGAGACTTATTGAACCGCGATCGCAATGGTCGGCTTGCTTGTGCTGATGAGGTTAAGCGCTTAGGTGTCACCCTGGAGATGTTACCTGGTCGAAAAGCGACTGCTGGATTCTGCACGTTATGGGTTCAGCCTCCCGACCAACGCGAGTTTGCGCCTATTCAAGGAAACTGAGCACCTATCCAAACTTGAGGGGGATTGACCGATGGGATCTTGTAAAGCTACTCAATACTGGACAGTCGGGACGTTGGTAAGTCTGCTTGTCGTTGGCTGTTCTCCTCGCACAACAACAGGGGCAGAGAACGAAGCTACTCAAGCGCAAAGTCCTTCAATTCCAGAGTATCCTCCACTATACAACGTGGATGTCGAAGTATGCGGCAACATCATTGCACCACTTGAAGGTGGAAAGCGTTGCATCTCAACTCAACTTCAGCTCTGGGGTCCAATCGGAGAAGCAAAACTGGTTCAGACAGGGGTTGCTCTGCCATCTGTGTCGGCTGTGCAGCATAAAGTCGCGATCGCCTCCAAAGGCTGCTATCCGATCTACCCTGAACCAGCACAAGAGCAATCCTACTGGGCTGATACGATTGTTCAGGTAAACCGAGGAGGTGAGCCAACGACCATTGAGATGACGCAAACTCAACTCTCTAATCAACAAATTCACGAATTGGTAACTGGAACGCTCTCTAATGCCACAGCGCCAACGTTTGGAGGAGCTGGCTGTGAACCTGTGCCAGCAGAATAGTAAGTACAAATACTGATAAATAACAACAGTTTAGATTTGATAAAAATAGATAGAAATATCTATGAAAGAAATGTAAGCAATGCCGAGAGCAATTTGGAGTTATCCAACCTCTACAAATTCCATCCCACTACTACGGCAAGTTCTTCTAAGCCAGATTTGCCCATGCTGCATTAAGCAACCTCTTCTTGCTCCAGCAGTTAATGAATCACAATCTAATGGTTATAGATACTCAGAATACTTACAAGTTCTTGTTTGCTCTGAATGTGGTTGGTGGTTTGCCTCCAAGGATAGTTGGGATAGTTCTTGTGGTTCAGTTCCAGACAACGCTTTACGTCACATCGTTGTCACTGGTGCAGCTCTTGCAAATTACACATCGGACTTTCTTGATCATGCTAAATTGAACTTACTTTGCACCGAAGTAGAACAACATCTATTAAGTAGAGGTGTATCAAGTGCCTGGGATGTAATGGAAGATGTTACATTAGCCATCCTGAGAGATTTTGGCTACCAAGCACACGCTACTGCCCGATCCAAGGATGGTGGTGTTGATATAGTTATGGAGCATTTGACTCAAGGAACAGTGTATGTGCAGATAAAGCATTCTAGAAATAAGATTGGTGTCCACGTTCTACGCGAGCTAATTGGAACAATGTGTATTCATAACGTTAATGATGCGTTACTTGTGACATCATCAGGTTTTACTAAAGGTGTTCATCGTGAAAGGGACGCTGCCAGCGCTTCAGGTAAAATCGTTGAATTAGTTGATGGAGAACGCTTCATTGCAGCACTTAATCTTGCTTCTAGATTAACTCCACCGACCCTGGATGACATCCTTACTGTGGCGAAGCCATGCACAACTATAGTTTGGGAAGAACGAGAGATTTAGAACTGTGTCTGGTGTTGGATTACACTCAGTTTCACCCAACCTTCAAGAAAAAATTGTCAACCATCCAGGCTACACAAGAGAAATTGTCCAAGTAGTCTTGGACAATTTCTAATCATCTTTTGTAGAGTCCATGATCGCCTCTACTGGCAAAGTATTCAACTCCATCTCAAGTTGCTCAATGCTGGGCAAACTTCCCTGTAGTGGTTCCGGTAGGGTGTCCTTCAATCGATAGGTTGCTACACCAACCGGGTGCTGAATATACCGCAGTGCATATTCTACCGTTGCCTTGTTTTTAGATTTACACAAGACAATCCCGATTGTCGGATTATCTATTTCACTCCGCAGCAAATCATCTACAGCAGCAATATAGAAGCTCATTTTGCCCGAAAACTCAGGCTCAAATTCAACCATCTTCAGATCGATGACTACATAGCAGTGCAGTTTAACGTGGTAGAAGAGCAAATCGAGTTTATATTCCTTGCCACCCACTTCAAGCGAATACTGGCTACCCAAAAAAGAAAAGCCTACTCCCAGTTCCAACAAGAAATCTCGGATGCGATCTACCAGTGCCCGTTCAAAATCCCGTTCTTGAGCGGCTTCTGCTAGTTCTAGAAACTCAAAATTGTAAGGACTTTTCAGAATTTGACGAGCTAAGTCGGACTGGCTTTGGGGTAGCGTGTGGTCAAAATTATTGACTGCATTTCCGACTCGCTGATACAAGCCACTTTCAATTTGGTGAACTAGGGCACTGCGGCTCCAACCATGTTCGATCGTCTTCTGGGCGTACCATAGCCGTTCCTCATTGGCTTTGAGCTTATCCAGCAGAGCAATGTTGTGATACCAGGTTATCTGTCCCATGACCGCCTGAATTACCGTTTCATCAGGGAAAGCCTGGGCAAAAGCTCGCATGTAGAGCAAATTGGAGCGGGAGAAGCCCTTTATCTCTGGAAAAGCGTGTTTCAGATCCTTGGATAATCGCTCAATGACTTTAGCTCCCCACCCTTCCTGCTGTTGCTTGGCAAGAATGGCACACCCGATCCTCCAATAGAGGGTCACGAGTTCTCGGTTGACTGCGGTGGCTGCGCGCAGTTGAGCACTCTGAATCCATTCTTTGAGGTCATCCAGAAAGCGACCATAGCTATCTGAAGACATGTTACTTGCCATTTTTCTCACAAAGCATTACAGGGAGCATCATTCAGACCTTACTATATCGTGCAATCAAGCGTGATACGTGCTTGAGCAGAGACAACCATATCATTTACTACTTATGGCAAAAGCATCAAATGTCCAAGATCACTTGGACATTTGTTCTAGCTTATTATACTATCTAGTATAGCTAGAACAAAGAAACTCATGCCTAGGAAAAAGTGCGGTTTTGGCTTTAGTTGTGCTGCCATGATGCTCCAGCCTGGTTTAGAGGCAAAGGATTGCCCAAACTACGAAACCTGTGGATCTGCCTCCGAGTTGACTCCTGAAGAGGAAGTTGAGCTAATTCGAGTTCGAGAGGTGCAACGGCAGGAAGCTCAGCAACAATGGGAGCGCATTCAAGAACGCATCCGGGTGAGCCGTCACTGGGCAGCCGTGACAATGTTGACGGAGCGAGGTTGTTCACAGTCCTTGGAGGATTTTGGCGTAATTGATTCGATGGAGTCGATCGCGGTGCGGCTTCAAGAGTTGCGATCGCGCGCAGAGCAATTCACCCAAGGCTGCTATATTGCTCCCGATAGCTGTGAGGCACATCGCTACAATGTCAAGCGCCCATCGGGAACCTACTGGTATAACAAGCTCACTAGTAGAGAAGCGATTTTTGAGCCGGAGGAAAAAGAAGAAAAGGTCAAGGTCATTCATCTGAGTCATGACGATGATCCACGCAATACTGAAGGACGGTTGGGCATCGAACGCCGTAATCGATTGCACCAACTTCAAACTCAACTTCAGATTGCAGAAGGAGCATTAGAGCAAGCGATCGCCCTTCTC
>PVWD01000359.1 GCA_003003615.1 filamentous cyanobacterium CCP2
GGGGAGTGGGGAGTGGGGAGTCGGAAACCAGGATTGGAGATCCCAACTGTAGCGATCGAGGGTTTCCAGGCTGAGTTGAGTATTGCCGAGATAGAGGCAGCCTGAAGAGCCGTGGGAGATGATGTGGAGGGAGTAAGCGGGAAGTGGGGAGTGGGACTGAAGGTATTCTGTGATCTGGATAATGCCATCGCGATCGGGGTTGAGAATAAATACCTCTGCACCTTCAATCACTCCAGCAGCAAGGGTTTGGTAGTTTTCCACGCCAGGATCAATGATGACTAGCAGGTGGACAGGCGACTGGGGAATGGAGGGCGATCGTCTGATGTAAACCCTGCCTTGAGAAACGGACTGAGATGAAGCGATGAGATGCATTGAACGAGTGGGGTGTACGATCGCGCCAGCCATGAATGAGGTGCCTCCCAGGGAAAAGGAACAGTGTGAAGTGGATTGAGGACAAAAACTTGTGTGGAAAAGCAGCAACACCAAACCGACTGAAACCAACGGTTGTGAGCATCAATCGCGCAGTGGAATGAGCTACACAGCAGACGGAATCAGCAGTGAGTAAAAATTTAGATGACGAAATCTCTACATTCAGTGAACCAGGACGTACTTAGGTGAAAACAGCGTTATTCGAGAATGAATCGCAGTTATTATCAACTTTCCCTGAAAAAATACGGAACTAACGCTGAGTAGCGCATTTTTCCTTATCTTTATGGATTTTGGGTTGAAGTTTACAGAAAAATTATGGAGGAGTGGGGAGTGGGGAGGTGAATCAAGGTTGTTAATTTTGAAATTGGAGAGGGTTTTCTCGGTAGGATCAAGGAGTGATGTCCTTGCACAGTCGATCGGAGGAAACGAATTATGGTGAAAACCGCTTCAACGATGTTGGCACTGGGAACACCCGCCCCAGAATTTCATCTACCTGACACGGTTTCAGGTGAGAGTGTTTCCCTGGACTCCTTTGCTGATAAAAAAGCATTATTGGTGATGTTCATTTGTCGGCATTGCCCTTTTGTGAAGCATGTTCAGGCTGAATTGGCAAAGCTCGGTCAGGATTATGCGAATGCAGGGCTGGGAATTGTAGCGATTAGTGCTAATGATGCCCAAAATTATCCTGATGATGCTCCTAATTCCCTCAAAACTATGGCAACCGAATTAGGTTTTACCTTCCCGCTATGCTACGACGAAACCCAAGAAGTTGCCAAAACCTACACTGCCGCTTGCACACCCGATTTCTTCTTGTTTGATGGCGATCGTGCTTTGGTTTATCGGGGGCAACTGGATGATAGTCGTCCCGGAAACGGTAAACCTGTCACTGGAAAAGATCTACGAGAAGCGATCGATGCTGTTTTGGGCGATCGACCTGTTCCCTCGGAGCAAAAGCCAAGTATTGGCTGCAACATCAAATGGAAAGCAGGGAATGAACCGCCCTACTTTGGGTAGAAGAAGGAGTGATACAAATTTTTAGAATTGTGGAGTAGGGGTTCTACCTTAAAAAAAGGACGGGCAAGATGCCCATCCCACAAGAAAAGAATTACATTTCAACTCTAAATTCCTACTCCTTACTCCCCTTCAAAAATAGCCGCGCAAATATCTTCTCGAACTCAATCCAGGTAAACATCAACATGCTAAACCCTACACAGACTAGAAGCTCAGTGGAGGTGAGGTAGTGGGTTCCGAAGAAGGCTCGGAGTGGAGGGACGTAGATTAAAAGCAGTTGTAGGGCGATCGTTGAACCAACTGCACCAATCAAGAAGGGATTCGAGAAGGGATTCAGTTCAATGGTTAAACGAGTGTTCGATCGAATTGCGATCGCATGTCCCATTTGAGCGAGGCAAAGTGTGGTGAAAACCATTGTCTTCCAACGGTTATCGCCGATGCCATAGGTGGTAATGCTGTAATGATATGCCCAAACCATGAGTGAGATTGCAATTATGGATAACACAATTCCAATCCGAATCATATAGAATCCTAGCCCGCGGGCAAAAATGCTTTCACGAGGATTGTAAGGTGGACGATTCATTACATTTGGTTCTGCGGGTTCAACAGCAAGCGCGAGGGCGGGTAATCCATCGGTGACTAAATTCATCCAGAGGATTTGTAAAGGAGTAAGAGGAACTCCGCCTGCTGCCAAGAGGATGGGTGAGGCGGCAACAGTAAGAACTTCTCCAATGTTTGACCC
This sequence comes from filamentous cyanobacterium CCP2, assembly GCA_003003615.1. GTDB lineage: Bacteria > Cyanobacteriota > Cyanobacteriia > Elainellales > Elainellaceae > Egbenema. The sequence continues at coordinate 2,183 of PVWD01000359.1, forward strand.
CAGGATGTATTTAATAAAGCGACGAATATTGGTATAAACCACTCGTCCTTCTTCAACGGCAGCAACGATCGTGGCAAAGTTGTCATCCAGCAGCACCATATCGCTGGCTTCCTTGCTAACATCTGTTCCCGTGATTCCCATGGCAATGCCAATGTCTGCCTGTTTGAGAGCAGGCGCATCATTGACACCATCACCCGTCATGGCAACGACTTTCCCTTGATGCTGCAAGGCTTGGACAATTCGAAGTTTATGTTCTGGAGAAACACGGGCATATACTCCAATGCGATCGATATGCCGTTCCAGTTCAGCTTCATTGAGCCTTTCTAATTCTCGTCCAGACATCATCTCTGTTTCTGGTAAAGCAATTCCCAGAGTATCAGCAATTGCCTTTGCAGTGAGTTGGTGATCTCCGGTGATCATGACGGGATGAATGCCAGCCGTCCGACATCGGGTTACTGCATCGCGCACTTCTGGTCTAGGAGCGTCGAACATATCGATTAGTCCTAACCAAACCATGTCTTGCTCAACTTCCTCGCTGGATTGTTCCTCAGGAAGTGAATTCAAAGGTTTATAGGCAAACCCCAGCACCCGCAAGCCCTGGCTGGCTAGATTGTTATTTTTTTCGATGATGCGATCGCGTGTCTCCGGGGTCAAAATTTCAGTGCGATCGTTGAATTGTACTGAATGGCACCGCTCCAAGATGAATTCTGGAGAACCTTTGCAAAACAGCAGGAAGGAGGCTGGCTCAGTCAATGGTAATTCAGCATTGTGTTGCTGGCTGTTCCTTCCGGTTGCATCCTCTAATTTTTCTACGATAACGCTCATACGTTTCCGCTCAGAGGAAAAGGGAAACTCTAGCACGCGAGGGAGGTGAAAGGCACATTGATCCTTTTGTAACCCAGCTTTGCCCGCTACTACCAGTAATGCCCCTTCTGTCGGATCACCCAGAATGATCCATTCTCCTTGTTCCTTTTGTAAAACGGCATCATTGCAGAGCGTACAGGCGAGCAGTAGCAGGTGCAAATCAGCATGGTGAACGGGAGTGACGCAGGGAGGAGGGGGACTTGGTGAATGAGGAGTGAGGGGAAGGGTGGAAGTACTCTGTTGTGGCTTGAAGGAGGATGATTGGAAAGGAAAGGAAAGGGGCGATTGCAAAGTACTGCGCTGAGAATGACTTTCCCTTTCTTCTCCCTCAAGGTAAAACGCCCCTTCTGGGTTGTAACCTTGTCCTGTCACTTGAATAGAACCCGACACCGGATGAACAGACTGCACCACCATCTTGTTTTGGGTCAGGGTTCCGGTTTTGTCAGAACAGATGTGGGTTACGGAGCCGAGGGTTTCTACGGCAGGCAGTTTGCGGATCAGGGCATGACGACGCACCATGCGTTGAGTTCCCAAGGCAAGTGTGACCGTAATCACGGCAGGAAGCCCTTCAGGAACAACGGCAACCGCCATGCTTAGGGAAACTTCTAGTAAATTCCGAAAATTGCCCCACCCTGAAAGCAGTAATCCCCCAATGACGACCAAACCCACCAGCGTCAGAGAGCTTGACACTAACACCTGGCTGAGTTGATCCATCCGGCGTTGTAATGGGGTCGGCTCTGACTCTACTGTTTGCAGCATTGTGGCAATTTTGCCCAGTTCTGTCTGCATGCCTGTGTGGGTCACAAGTACCGTTGCGCGGCCTTGAACAACTTCAGTTCCCTGAAAGACGGAATTAAGCCGATCGCACACAGGTGTATCTTCGGGCAACAAGAGTTCTGCTTGTTTGCTAACCGCATGGGCTTCACCTGTTAGGGCTGCTTCTCGCACTTGGAGGTTGATGGCTTCCAGTAAGCGACCATCGGCTGCAATTTGTACCCCTGCTTCCAAAAGCATTACATCGCCTGGAACCAGTTCTTTGGCTGCCACTTCAGTTCCTTTTCCCGCACGAATAACGCGCACCCTTGGAGAGGTCATGCTTTTAAGGGCTGCCAGTGCTTTCTCCGCTTTGCTTTCCTGAACGTATCCTAGAATGCCGTTGAGAATGACGATCGCCAAAATCGCGATTGTATCCTTGAATGGAATATCACCTGTTTCAACCATCTCCTGCCAATCCAGGGCATCCAGGATTCCAGAAATGATGGCAACTGCAATCAGCATGATCAGCATGATGTTTTTGAACTGATCCAGCAAGATTGCCCAAGCGTTACGACCACCCAAGTCTTTGAGTTCGTTTGGCCCGTACTGTGCTTGTCGTTTAGCCACTTGTTCCGGCATTAAACCCGTGTTGCCGTCACTTGTGAAAAATACTATCACTCGATCGCCGTCTATGCTGTGCCAGTGAGAGGCTTGCTCTAAGGAAACTTCATGAGGAGAAGCATCGTTTGTCATGAATGAACTCACGAGGAGACTAGAAGTGTCGAAGAGAGTATGGGGCAGTGGATAGAAAGTTTGGATGATTGAGAGAGACGAAGCTTATTCTCATCATTCTATCGACCGCCATAGCATCGATCGTAGTGGCTCCGGAGCAAAATGTGTAGATCTGTGCTAAGTGGCAATTCTGTCAATGTATTTTATTGTTTCTGTTTTGCTGGGTCAGCACATTCATTTTTCAAAGAGAGAAATTACAGAACAAACTGTTCGATCGCCGCAACTACTCCGTGTTCTTCTACCGTCGGGGCAACCCAGTTTGCAAATGATTTGACCCGCTCTGGAGCATTCCCCATAGCAACCCCAACCCCGGCATATTGAATCATTTCTAAATCATTGAAGTTGTCTCCAATGGTCATGACATTAGCGGCAGTTAACCCCAATTGCTCTTCGGCGAGGTATTGGACGGCTGTGCCCTTATTGACGAGCGGATTAGTGGCTTCCAGGAAAGTATCCACTGATTTGGTTAAGTACAGTTCAGTGGTGGTGTATCGGGCTTTGAGGGAAGTTAGCAGGCGATCGATCAGGTCAATGTTTTCACTGAGTGCCAGAAGTTTGGTTGGCTCGGCATTGAGAAATTGACGCAGGTCGCCGACGGGAATCGGTTTGACTTGGCTCCGAGCGGCATATTCTTCAGTTTCTGAGGTTTCTTCTCGGACGTAGAGGCAGTCGTCAATGTAAAGGTGTACTGAGAGAACTTCTTGCAGATCCGGCTGAAGTAAAAGGTCTAGCAATTCGACCACGTAAGCCTTAGAAACGGTCAAATGTCGGTGCAGCTTACCTGTCTCAGGAGTTTTAATGTATGCCCCCTGATACGCCATCAGCGGCAACGTCAAGTCAAGATCCTGGTAAAAACGCAACGCCGATCGATACATTCGCCCTGTCGCAATAGCAACCTGCACCCCTTTCTGCCGTACTGCCTGAATCGCTTGCTTCACCGCAGGCTGAATCTCGTTTGATTCCCCAACGGTCGTGCCATCCAGGTCAATCACAATCAACTGAATGTCTTGTTTTGACGGACTGGAAGGCGAGAGGGATTGTTCTGTTGCGGTTTGGTTTGATGCAGAGCCTTGCGTCATTTCACTCACGATGTCGCTCACTGGATAAGGTTTTTCATCAATCTATTACACTCTGCGGCCCTTCATCAGCATACCGTGAAGTGAAGCTGCCCCCTCAAACCCTCGATCGTTCCCCTTTCCCTCACCTTTCTTCCTCCAGATAAGGCACACTAGAATTCAGCTTGATGTAAGCAAATTGACCCCTTAACTATTCATTTTTGGTTGACGACTCATGGTTTGGCCCTTTAAGCCTCGTTTTCGTAAGCAAATTGCGCGGATTGAAGTATCGGGAGTGATTGCCGGATCAACCCGTA
>PVWD01000087.1 GCA_003003615.1 filamentous cyanobacterium CCP2
GATGGGGTTGCTGGGGTGGTTGTAGATCGGCTTGCTGGGTCTGAACTTCGCTCTGGGTAAGGTGCTGTTGTCGATACCATTGCTGCCATCAGTTGAGCCGGTGTCACCTCAAAGGGGAGATGGTGCAAGTCTGATTCTGGACGGCAAGCAATTTCAGCCGATCGCTGGAGATCGGCGATCGTCACTTCCAACAACCCTAAATCCGCCAAGGTCTGGGGTAAGCCAATCTCGCTATAAAAGCTGAGAAGCTGTTGACGGGCAGTGGCAGCGAGTAAACTCCCCTGAATCATTTCCTCTAGCCGCAGTTGCACCAAAATGCCATAGGCTACCTTTTCACCGTGCAGCGTATGATGACTTTGAAGCAGATGCGTTAACCCGTTGTGTACCGCATGGGCAGCCACCGTTCGACATTGGGCACCCCCCAACCCGCCAATGACACCAGCCATCAGCACGGATGCATCCACCACCTGCTGCCAGACCGCACTACCAGGAGACTGAAGAGCGGGAACAGATTTTTGAAATAAAATATCTCGCAATACTCGTGCCTGCTGAACGGCAGCAATCACCAGGGTTTGCTCAGAATGACCACTGCTGACAGATGCTTCATACCATTTGGCTAGGGCATCCCCAATGCCTGCAACGAGGGTGCGCTGTGGAGCCGTTTGAATCAAGTCATAATCCAGGAGCAAAACATCTGGGCATTTCAGCAAACCGACATCGTACAAAAAAGCCCCTCGATCAGAATACACATTCGATAAGGCTGTCCATGCCGCGCACGTTGCAGCCGAAGTGGGAATGGTGACAACGGGCAACTGAAGCTGATAGGCAAGCAATTTGGCCGTATCTAACGCCTTTCCGCCCCCAATCCCCAGGATCACATCTGCCTGATGATTAGAAACAGCTTCCCGCAGTTGGTTCAAGCTGGCTTCACTGCAATCTTCCCCGTAAGTGGCTTGAGCAACCTGAAGCGATTGCTGCACTAAAGCAGGTTGCAAAGTGGGTTGAACGATCGCCAACGTACGATCGCCTCCCACCAGAAAAGGACGCTGCCCCAACCGGGCAATGACCTTCCCCATCTCTGGCAAAATTCCGGCACCCCGCAGCACTTGGGCAGGTGCCACCATTGAAACGAAGTATGAAGGTGAATCAGCAGTTGTGGAAGGAAGGGAAAGAGAAATGTCTGTCATAGCGCAAGCATAAAGCCCCACCTAATCATTAAGGTAGGGTAAAGAATAATTTACTACACTAGCTTGGATCGATCCTAACTGTTCCTAACTGTCTTGCGGTGCGGCTGTGGGCGAGTTGGCTGATTTTGGCAATTTTGCCAGGTTGTCTTGAAAAATTTCAATCACCATTTGGTCATCCTCACGCACCGAGAGCGATCGCTTCACTTGACCCAAGTAAAGAATTTGAGAGAGTCCGGGTTCTGGATGGATCACTGTCCGTGCCCGAATCGTGAGTTGATCTTCTCCACCACGCCCTAACCGCCCAAAGGAAAAAAGATCGCTGGCGGACTGCTTGAGCGTTGCGGTCAATTCTGGTTCCGTAATCGTTGCAGGAACGACAATGACTGCTTGGGTAGCTCCCGAATCAAACACTGTAGAAAAGCGCACGGCTCCCGGAACCACCGTTCGGGTTAATGGGACAAGACCCAATGCAAATAATCCAGTTGTTAGAACCAGCAAAAACCCGGTTACTCCAACCAACCGGAAGCGAATTCCCCACTTGAAGAGAAACCCCAGTCCGGCTAAGAGTCCAAAGGCGATCGTCGCAAGACCCACCCACTGGGCATAGGTTAGAAAATCGGCAGTTGTTGGCATATTTTTCTTTACTCGTTACTAACAAATCCGGCTGGTTTAACGCCTTGTTGAAGTTCCAGGGCTGCTTTAAGGGTGTGCCAGGAGAGATTAGCACATTTAATGCGGACGGGGAATTGGGCAACGCCTTGCATCACATTGAGTTTGCGTAGCTCTTGAGGAAATTCAGCTTCGCCTCGCATCATGGCTTGAAACTTCTGCACCATTTCTAAAGCTTCTGCGGTGGTGCGGCCCTTCAATGCCTCTGCCATCAAGTCAACGGATGCCATTGCGATCGCGCATCCCTCCCCTTCAAACTTGACATCCTCAATGCGATCGCTGTCCCCATCTAGCTTCAGCGTTAGCTCGATCGTGTCACCGCAGGAAGGATTATGCCCTTTTTGGTAGCGATCGACCGGATTGGTTTTCCCTCGGTTTCGAGGCTTTTTGTATCGCTCTAAAATGACCTGTTGGTAAAGGTCACGCAAATTATTTAAGGACATGACCAAACGTTAAGATTCCACCATTCCTCCTTGATCCTAGCAGTGAGCGGTAAGAGAAAGGGTAAAGCTGCTACGGTTGGCTCAATTCTGGGAACTATAAGTTTGTATTGGTGTTCGCCTTAAATTTTTAAAGCTCGCTCACATTGCATTTTGTATGGTCTGTTGCTCATAGAGTCAGGAAGAACCAGATATAGTTATGGTCAGGTAGGCAATGAACTGGCTTACTTGAATTGAATAAAGCAGTTGACGGTTCTGACTTTCGGTTTTCTGTCTCAGAGCACACGCCTGAACTTGACAAATCCTTAACCTGAAAGCTCCCTGAGCCTAAGCATCTATGAAAGCCGCTCCCTTTCCTCCCTCCTTCCCGCAGGACTCCTCTGATGATGCATTGCCAACCACTGGTGATAATGTATCTGTGACCGAAGTGACCACCCAGCGATTGAAGGCAGACGTTATTTCTGCAATGGGTCAGGTAATTGATGTGACTGCTTATTTAGACAACGTGACACACCATACAGCATCTACGGTGGACAACCAAAACGCTCAGGGTGAAGCTTTGACCCTTCAAGCAGAAAAGAATTCTCAGTCGGTTTCTGATTCGGCGGGTACTTTGGCAACGACCAAAGGATCTTTCTCAACGTTTTTGGCTCCCTTAAGGCAGGAAACCTTTAAGCAGGTGGTCAATGACGTTGAGCAAAAGCTCATTGTGGTCAACCAAACCTTGTCGCTGTTGGACAATGTGCTTGGTTCCAAAGGGTTTGATGCCATCCTAAATGAGATGCTGCGATCGATCACCCTGAAGACCGGAGAGTTATTGAACGCCGATCGCACCACCATTTTTCTTTTAGACGAAGATAAAGACGAATTGTGGTCGATCGTTGCCAAGGATGAGAGCGGCAACAATTTAGAACTGCGGGTGCCAAAAACCGTCGGGATTGCTGGAGAAGTGGCAACAACCAAATCGGTGGTTAATATTCCCTACGACCTTTACGATGATCCCCGCTCCACCACAGCCAAAGCAATTGATAAAAAGAATCACTACCGCACCTACACCATGCTGGCGTTGCCCCTCTTAGACGAGAAAGGCAATCTGGTAGCCGTTGTACAACTCATTAACAAACTCAAGTGCAATCACGATCGTCATGCGCCGCTAGACGAAAAGATTGACTTGAACGGGTTCACAGAAAAGGATGAACAGGTCTTCCGCGACTTTGCCCCATCCATTCGGCTAATTCTAGAATCTTCACGCTCTTTCTATAAGGCTTCCCAACAGCAGCGAGCCGCATCTGCCCTGATGAAAGCCACCAAAGCCCTGAGCCAGAGCAGTCTTGACCTGGAAGAAACCTTGAAAAAGGTGATGGATGAGGCCAAGGAATTGATGCAGGCCGATCGCAGTACGCTGTGGCTGTTGGATCGTGAGAAACATGAGCTTTGGACAAAGCTTCCCATTAACGATCGCCTGGAAGAAATTCGGATTTCAATGGATGCAGGTTTTGCTGGACAGGTAGCCACTTCTGGGGAACCCTTGCTGATTCCGTTTGATTTGTACGACCACCCCAACTCTGAAACCGCTAAGGAAACCGATCGCAAAACAGGTTACCGCACATGCAGCATATTATGTATGCCAGTGTTTAATGCAGACGGTGAATTAATTGGCGTTACCCAATTGGTGAACAAGCTGAGGCAGGGGGAATATCCAGCTTATGACCCAGCCAACTACCCTGAAGCCCCTGATTGTTGGAGAGCCAGCTTCAACCGCAATGATCAGGAATTTATGAAGGCCTTCAACATTCAGGCAGGGGTTGCCCTTCAAAATGCCAAACTGTTTGCCACCGTGAAGCAGCAAGAGCAGATGCAGCGCGATATCTTACGATCGCTCTCTAACGGAGTCATTTCTACCGATCAAGAGGGCAGAATTATTGCTGCCAATGAAAGTGCCAGGGAAATTCTCGGTCTAGAACTGTCCGACCCTTTGGAAGGGGCACGAGTGTTTGATCTGATCCACATTGAACAGGGCGACTTTTCCAGGTGGTGTACTGCCGCCCTGGATGCCTCCAATGATAAGAGTCGGCAGCAGTATTACCCAGACCAAACCCTGCAAACGGTGAAAGGGCAAGAGCAGCACAGCATTAATTTATCAATCAATACGATCGCCGATGCCAATGACAGTACGCGAGTTTCTGGGGTACTGGTGGTGATGGACGACATCAGCGATGAAAAGCGGTTGAAAAGTACTATGTACCGCTACATGACGCAGGAATTGGCAGAACAGCTATTGAGCAGTGGCGATGCAAAATTAGGGGGCGATCGAAAAGACGTTTCGGTGTTGTTTTCCGACATTCGCAGCTACACTACGCTGACAGAAAATATGGAAGCAGAAGCAGTCGTTGCCCTGCTGAATGAGTATTTTGAAACCATGGTGGATGCAGTATTTAAGTACAAAGGCACACTGGATAAATATATTGGCGATGCCATTATGGCGGTGTTTGGTTCACCGTTGGATATGGAAGCCCATGCCTGGATGGCTGTACAAGCTGCGGTGGAAATGCGTCAGCGTTTGGTTCATTTCAATCGCCACCGCCCCGTTTCCCAAAAAATCAAGATTGGCATTGGCATTAATTCCGATTCGGTGATTAGCGGCAATATTGGTTCTAGCAAACGCATGGAATTTACCGCGATCGGCGATGGGGTCAACCTGGGTTCTCGTTTAGAAGGGGCAACTAAATATTACGGCACAGATATTGTGATTAGTGAGAGTACTTACGCACCCTGCCGGGATCAAATTTGGGCCAGAGAACTCGATCGAATTCGTGTCAAGGGTAAAAATAAACCCGTTTGTATTTATGATTTGGTGGGTCTAAAAGCTGAACCCTTGCCAGAAGATAAACAGCGATCGATCGAGCTTTATGCGGAGGGACGAGAACTGTATTTGGCAAGAAAATTTACCAAGGCGATGACTCCTTTCGGCACTATTCTGGAAGAGATCGATAATACGGATAAAGCAGCTCAACTATATCTGGAGCGTTGTCAATATTGGCTGAGCCATCCCCCTACCGATGAAGAGTGGGATGGTGGAGTTTGTACATTAAAAGAAAAATAGATTTTCGGTGTGTAGCCTTAATCGTTGCTATCCGTGAAGCGCAATGAAGAAAAGCGTATAAAAGATTGCATTGATCTCTGGTGTGCCATAATACTTGCTACTTCAGTATTTACGCTACGTCTGAAGTCCCAATCAACAATGCAACGTAAAAAATATTTCATCCCCACAGCGATGACCGCTTTAGTGGTGTTTTTGCTAGGTGGCTGTGGGCGGAATGCCGATCTAGAGACTGTTGAGCGATTTGTAACACTAGCAGAGAGTGCGGCTACGGAGTTTTCAAACATCGCGGGCGATATCTACGATTCTTGTATTCGATCGGCAGAATATCAGCCGATTTTGCTAGATTCTCCACCAGGAGTAGACGCATTTGAGCTACGGCAAATCCGATTAAATGGTTGCAATGAGGAGCCAAGACAGTTAGAGGCAGAATTGCTGACAACTCATGCCGTTCTGATCCACTATCTAAGAACTATGGGGAGACTTGCAGCAAATGAAACAGTAAATTTTGATGGAGTAAGTGCTGTACGTGAATCCTTTCAGGCTATTCCTACCCTCGAACCTAATCATGTGCAAGCAGGACTAGGCATTCTAGATATCTTTGCTGCGGTGCTTCAAGTTGCGGTTGAGCAATCACGGCTTAGAACAATTCGTCAAATTGTCACATTGGCTGATAGCGATCTGCAAACGTTTGTTCAAGGATTTACCACGATCACCCAAAGAGGCTATCTCAGCTATTTAGACCGTGAAGAAGCAGCGATCGAAAACTATTACCGAACTTACATTAATGGTGTGTTGGCTGATGGAGACACCGATACTCAATCTCGCACCATTTTTGTGATGGGCCTTACTGGAGAATGGCAAGCAGCAAGAGAAAGCGTTCGCCAAAGAAGAGAAGTCGCCGATCGCTATGTGGCTTTGATGCAAGAAATTGCCAGTGATCACAATTCCTTAAAACAAAAGTTTGAAGCCGGGAATCCCCCTACAACGGCTGAACTCAGTCAACTCATCGAAGGGCACACCGTTGAATTAGAGGCTTTAGTACACGAATTAAACATTGCATTTGAGGACTAGAGGTAGAAATGACGCGGCACATGGACAAGGATGATTTGTTTGATATAGCCACGCAAATTGATCAATGCGTAGACTCCCTGAGAAAATTTAGATCTGCCAACAGCTTAACACTCAGTTCTGTTGAAAAGATGAATATTCAAATTACTGAGGCGCGTTTGGAAGACATTAGCACTAGAATTCGGGCTGTTGCTATTCGAGGTGTTCTGACAAACCTGAACGATGCCAAACACAATATTCAATCTCTCACGCAAAAAGCAATTGATGAAATTGAAACATTTAAGCGGATCAATGATGCTTTGAATGTCATTGCAGATTTGCTCAAAGTTGGCAGTGCAATTCTCAATGTCATAACTGGTCTAAAACCATCTCCAGCAGAAATTTCGCCCCCGTTGTAATACGCAGCACACCCAAACGTTATCACATGAATAAAAAGTTCACACCGTTCAGGGGGTAAGCTAAGGGTTCTGTATCGTTTGATTCAATCATTTGACTCAGGGGCATCCCAGTTTTGCATTTGTATGACAAATCGCTCACCGGCGGGCAAGATGTCTGCGCTACGGAAATCATCCATTTGCATCAATTGGGATGCTCTCTTAACTCATCCGTTAGGGATGACAGCAGATTGCTATAGGCTTATACAAAGCCTTTATTTGTAAGGTGGACAGTGCCCACCACTAACCGTTGCCATAAATGATGCAGTTGCCATAAATGATGCAATTGTTAATAAGTGTTCAAGCTTAGAAACGTTGCAGCAACAATTCAGAAACCCTGTTCCTCTGACTTCTGCGATATCCTACAGAGTGGATGGTGTAGCTTGCTTAATTGCTTGAGTAAAAAAATAGCGAGCCTGTGCTTGAGTAAGATTCGCGATCGAAACTCTGATTGATTTAATTTGATTGAACTTCGCGTTAGTGTGGTGCAACTTCGGACGCTTCAAGGATTAAAGGGATTTTCACAGAATAAAGAGCCAAATCACTCAGATTTGGACAGATAAAATTTGGAGGAAAACATGGTGGAAGCCAATGTACGGTTCGGGACGATTCACAATGCAGCCCATATTGATATTACTCATCTGAAACAGCCTCCGATTCATACGCTGATTCAGGTTCAACCGCATGGCGTGCTGTTAATCTTGCAAGAACCCGACCTGACAGTGCTTCAGGCAAGCAGTAATACGCTGGCTCAGTTTGGCATTTCCACTCAGGAAATTTTGAATCTGCCCCTAGAGGAGATTCTTGACCCGTTTCAGGTCGATCGCCTTAAGGAAGGGCTTGCCACTGACAACCTTGAGCTAGTGAACCCGACAAAAGTTTGGGCGAGAAAGCGGGGCAGAGGGGATGATTACCAGGTGTTTGATGCCGTTTTTCATCGCAGCGTTGACGGCTTTTTGGTGCTGGAATTAGAACCTGCCCTGACGCAAGAAAATATTCCCTTTTTGAGCTTTTACCACCTTGCCAGAGCTTCCATTAATCAGCTTGAGGAAACCTCCAATCTGCGTGATTTCTGCCAAATTATTGTGCGAGAAGTGCGGAAGGTGACAGGGTTCGATCGCGTCATGCTGTACAAGTTTGACGAAGAAGATCATGGCGAAGTGCTGGCTGAAGAAAAGCTGGATGAAATGGAATCCTATCTGGGATTGCGCTATCCCGAATCGGATATTCCCCGAACCGCTCGGAAAATGTTGGCATCTAACTGGATTCGCGTCATTCCTAATGCCCATGTTGAACCCGCCAGCTTGGTTCCTGCCGTTAATCCTTTGACCCAACAGCCCACCGACTTAACCCATTCCATTCTCCGCAGCCCATACCCTTGCCATATCGAGTATTTGCACAACATGGGTGTGGGGGCATCCCTCACCATTTCGTTGATTAAAGATCAAAAACTATGGGGGTTGATTGCCTGTCACCATTTGTCGCCCAAATATGTGTCCTACGAACTGCGGAAAGCCTGTGAATTCTTGGGTCGCGTCATTTTTGCAGAACTTTCTACCCGCGAAGAAACGGCTGACTACGACTATCGGATGCGCTTAGCATATATTCAGTCCGTCCTGGTAGAATATATGTCCCAGGAAGATTTATTCATTGATGGCTTAGTCAACCATCAGCCCAGCGTGCTTGATTTGGCAAACGCTCAGGGGGCAGCCATTTGCTTTAACGGCAACTGGACGACGATCGGCCGAACGCCCAACGAAGATGACCTGAATTTCCTGGTGCAGTGGTTGGCAAAAAATGTAGAAGATGAAGTCTTTCACACAGACTCTTTGTCGCGCCTTTATTCCGATGCAGAGCGATTTAAGGATGTGGCCAGTGGGTTGCTCGCCATTCCCATTTCTAAGCGAAATTATGTGTTGTGGTTCCGTCCTGAAGTGATTCAAACGGTAAATTGGGGAGGCGATCCGACCAAAGCCTTTGAGGTGAAGCAGTCAGAGGGTGAAACGCGCCTCTGCCCCCGTAAGTCGTTTGAACTGTGGAAGGAAACGGTGCGGCTGAAGTCTTTGCCCTGGAAGCAGGTGGAGGTGAATGCGGCTCTGGAATTGCGGAAGGCGATCGTTAACACTATCTTGCGGCAGGCGGATGAACTGGCGCAGCTTGCCCAGGATTTAGAGCGATCGAACGCTGAACTGAAGAAGTTTGCCTATGTCGCTTCTCACGACCTGCAAGAGCCGTTGAATCAGGTAGCAAATTACGTCCAGCTTTTGGAAATGCGCTATGAGAGCCAGTTGGACGGGGATGCCAGAGAGTTCATTGAGTTTGCGGTTGAAGGGGTGAGCTTGATGCAAACCTTGATTGATGATGTGTTAGCCTACTCCAAGGTGGACTTACAGGCGATCGAATGGCAACTTACTGATGTCAATGCTGCCCTGAACCATGCCCTTGGCAACCTGCGCGGACGGACTGCCGATAGCAAAGCTGAAATTACCCATGATCCTTTACCAACGATCGTGGCGGACGGCACGCAGCTGATGCAGCTCTTCCAAAACCTGATTGGCAACGCCATCAAGTTTAAAAAACCCGACCAGCCGCCTCGGATTCACATCGGGGCAGAACGGCAGGAGGAGGCGTGGCTGTTTTCTGTTAAAGATAACGGGATTGGCTTTGATCAACAGTTTGCCGATCGGATCTTTGTCATCTTCCAACGGTTACATACCCGTGATGAATACCCTGGTACGGGCATGGGATTGGCAATCTGTAAGAAGATCGTAGAGTGTCATCGGGGCCGTATTTGGGTTGAGTCGGAACTGGGGCAGGGAGCCACGTTCTACTTCACCATTCCTGTAGGAGGGCGCGATCATAATCATGCCAATGGACGAGACAAGCAAAGTTATCTTTTTGGTCGAAGATAACCGAGGCGATATTCGCTTAATCCAAGAAGCATTGAAAGCGACTGCGATTCAATGTCAGGTTGTGATCGCTAGAGATGGTGTAGAGGCGATGGCTTATCTCCGGCAGGATGGGGAACATGCGGATGCAGTGCGTCCAAACCTCATCTTGCTGGATTTGAATTTGCCTAAAAAAGATGGGCGGGAAGTGTTGGCTGAAATTAAAGCCGATCCAAACCTGAAACACATTCCAGTAGTTGTGCTGACGACTTCCCGCAACGAAGAAGATATCTTCAAAAGCTACGATTTACACGTCAATTGCTACATCTCAAAGTCGCGTAATCTCAGCCAATTATTTAAAATAGTGAAAGGGATCGAAGAATTTTGGTTAGAGACGGCGACCCTACCTCCGATTGAGGGGCGATCGTAAACACGGTGAAGGTATTATTAATCGAAGATAATTTAGCTGAAGCCAGACTGTTGCAGGAGTTTCTTAAAGGGGCTGCCTTCAATCAGTTCAAGATGACCCATGTAAAACGACTGCGGGATGCCCTAGATTATTTAACAGACGATCGCTTTGATGTTATTTTATTAGACCTGACTTTGCCCGACAGCCAGGGACTTGCGTCTCTTGATGCCCTGATTCACTATGCGCCAAATTTACCAATCGTTGTCCTCACCAATACCAACGATGATGAGCTTGCTGTATCTGCGGTTCGACACGGGGCACAGGATTACTTAGTGAAGCGGTTAGTGAATCAGGATATTCTGGTGCGCTCACTGCGATATGCGATCGAACGCAAACAAGCATCGGAAGCTCTACGGGAAGCCAATGAAGCTCTGGAAGTTCGCGTTCAAGAACGAACAGCCGAGCTAGCAAGAGCCAATGAACTTTTGAAAGAAGAAGTTCAACATCGTCAGCGTGTTCAGGAAAGATTAGAACTTGCCCAAAAAGCCGGAAAAATTGGCTCTTTTGAATGGGATCTCCAAGCCAATCGCGTAACTTGGTCAGCCGAGCTTGAAGCTTTGTACGGACATCCCGCAAACACATTTAGTCATCGCTGTAGTTCTTGGCTCCACGTTATTTATTTTGAAGACCAGCAACGGGTTGATCAGGCTTTTCAGAAAGCTGTGCGGGATGGTACACCGCTTGATACAGAATTTCGTGTGATTCATTCCCGTGATCAAGTTCAATGGATTGCGGCAAAAGGAACCGTGTTATACGACGAAAATCGAACGCCCTTGCGAATCATTGGAGTTCATATTGATATCACCGATCGCAAGAAGTCGGAACAGAAAATTGCTGAGCAAGCTGCCTTACTAGACATTACTACAGATGCTATTTTTGTCACGACGCTAGACCACAAAATTCTATTTTGGAACAAAGGAGCAGAACGGCTTTATGGATGGACAAGCACCGAAGTTTTAGAACGTAATGCTACAAAATTACTGCATCCAAACGAGTTACCGAAACTATCACTTCAAGACATTCAAACGAGCCTGATTCAACAGGGAGTCTGGCAAAGTGAATTGAAGCAAACGACTAAGGAGAGTCACTCGCTCTTAGTACAGAGTCGATGGACACTGGTACGTGATGAACACGATGAACCTAAATCGATTCTAATTGTTAACAGTGATATTACGGAGAAAAAACAGCTTGAGGCCCAGTTTTTACGAGCACAGCGACTTGAAAGTTTAGGAACTCTGGCGAGTGGCATTGCCCATGACCTCAACAATATCCTGACTCCCATTCTGGCGATCGCCAAATTACTCCCCCTCAGAATGCCCGACCTCAGCGATAAGAATCGGCAAATGCTAAAAACGCTGGAGAGCAGTGCCCAATGTGGAGCCGATTTGGTCAGGCAAATTCTTCTGTTTGCGCGAGGGGTAGAGGGAGAACGTCGATCGCTTCATGTTGGCGAACTTTTGCTGGAAGTGGAGAAAATTATTCGTCAAACTTTTCCATTGACGATCGAGATTCAAACTCAAACCGATCCCAATCTTTGGTCAGTTTCTGCTGACCCAACCCAAATTCACCAGGTTTTAATGAACCTTTGCGTGAATGCACGAGACGCGATGCCTGACGGAGGAATATTAACCATCTCTACCGAGAATTTTGATGTTGATGAACAGTACGCTCGGTTATATTTAGATGCTGAAGTTGGTTCTTATGTGGTCATTACCGTTACTGATACAGGAATGGGGATTGCCCCAGAGATTATTCATCACATCTTCGATCCATTTTTTACAACAAAAGATGTTGGCAAAGGGACAGGACTAGGTTTGTCGGCAGTGTTAGGAATTGTAAAGAGCCACGGTGGGTTTATTGATGTCCAAAGTGAAATAGGGCACGGGAGTCAATTTAAAGTGTTTCTACCTATTAATGAAGGTGACGCTCGTTAACCACAAAGGTAAACAACTGCCATCCGTTAATACTCGTATTTGCCAAAAGATAGAGATTGATTCAACGTTTATCTACTGAAATTGACAGAAGCACAAGCGTTCTAAAAAGCTTAAAAACGCACGTCTAATCAATATTTGGAAACTTTAACCACCAAAAAAGTTAAGCAACTCATCTATCGAAAGATGGGAGTTATTGCATAAATTTGGGCAAGCTCTATTTGAGGGCATCAAATGCCGTGTATTCCTCTCATATCACGCTTTTGAGGGATACATCGCAAAGAGTTCCTCATTTAACCTTTTTCTGTAGTTTGCTCTATCAAGGGACTCAGGTTATGAAATCACGTTTCCCCCTTTGGAAATATCTCAATCAACGACTCTTTGATCCGAAAGAGCCATTTATCCTTAATCCAGATCAATTCTGGCAGCAATATCAGATTCAATACTTGGAGCGTTGTTGGACTTGTCAATATCGCCCGGAAGAGAACTTTCATAGTTAAACATAGCAGGATTGTTGGGCGTATCTCACTTTTGTATTTCCATGATGAATATTTTCCTGGCAAGCAAGATACCTGTGCTACGGAAATCGATTCATTTGCATGGATGGGATGCTCCCAGATTGTTTCCTATTCATTTCAGTCTTTTAATCTCTTCTGAGACTAAACTAAATCTTTCTATCGATTTAGAATCCATGTAAGATGTTCGGTAGGCAGTTAGACTATTTGAAGACGTTTCTGCCGTATGTACATCAAGCATGACCAACTACGACATTCAGTCAAATCGCGAGTGGTGGGCACAGCGTTGGGTTGATGTGCTGGAATCATTTGGTTGGCGACGACGACTTGAACGTGCCCGCAACTATGCTCGCCAAGGAAATGTACTGAAAATTGAATTTGATGGTGCAAAGGTGACGGCATTGGTTCAGGGAACGGCTCCAGAACCGTATAGCGTTTCTTTGTCCCTTGATCCGTTTGATGATGAGCAGTGGCAGTATGTCATTGAATCCATGTCGCAAAGGGCAATTTTTTCAGCTAAATTGCTGGCTGGCGAAATGCCGCAGAATATTGAGGAAGTGTTTACTGCCAACGGATTGAGTTTATTTCCCTTAACAAAATTTGATATTCATAGCAAATGTTCTTGTCCTGATCCGGCTAATCCCTGCAAGCACATTGGGGCCGTGTATTATCTGCTTGGCGATCGGTTCAGTGAAGACCCGTTTGTGCTGTTTCAGTTACGAGGACGGGCAAAAGAACAGATTATTACGGCCCTTCGGCAAACTCGGAGTGGCAATTCGGAGATAACTTTACCAGAAGAGCCTGTTTCTCAAACTTCTTCCAATGAGATTGATCTGCAAGCATTTTGGCAATATAAGGAACAACTCGAACCTTCCCTGGTAGTGATTACGCCGCCGCCTAGCAGTGAAACGGTTCTAAGTGTGCTAGGAGCCATTCCAATGAAAGCTGACCCCGCCGGAAGCCAAGCAACAGGTTCAGCGCAAATGGTTGTAACAGACTACCTGAAGACGGTGTATGAACAGGTCAGCCAGCAGGCCGTTTTAACCGCCATGACAACGGGCGATCGTTCAGACTAAGGCTCAGATTAGAGAAAAGAGGCTGTAAAATCTCCCATGACCTAAACGAATGGAAGTTAGGAATTTAATTGGGTCATGATGCCCATCCTTTGACTAGGCGAGCAAGATGCCCACCCCACAAGACAATTGCCTTATGATTTTCCTAAATTGCATCAACGGACTAAACTCCTGAAATAGTAGGCTTGCAGTCCATTTCAACGGAATTGAGCTTTCAGCCTGTGGCTTGCTTCTCGCGCAGCAAATGTTTTAATTCCAAGCGAAAATAACCCGCTACAGCACATTGAAGCTATTCAAAATCACTTGTGCATCTGTCACATGGTTGCTAAAGGGGCTATTTACGCCAAAAAGATTCAACTCAGAGTAAACGCTGCCATTGTGTGACACAAATGAAGCGGCATCAATCACGGCTCCTGTACCTGCTTCTCGTCCTACCCAGTCCACCTGAACAGTACCGTCAGACAAAACAAAGGTGTCTTGGAATTCAACCTGTTCAATTTCAGGCGTATTTAATAACTTGTCCTTTAGGCTGCTTTCCAGTTCAGCACTGGTTACTTGTCCTTCAAGGACTCTGGCCAGGGCCACCCCCTGAAAGCGTTGGTCGGCAGAACTGAAAATCACGCCACTGCCATCCAGTGTTTCAAGGGAATAGTTGACTGGGACAAGGAGTTGAAACAAGCCTGCTGGGTCAGTGTAGGTTTGGACATCAACATCTGAAGACGGGGCTTGCTCAGTATTGGTGGGCGCGGTAGATGAATCTGTTGTTGTGGAGGGTTGGGAAATAGCGGGTTGTTGGGCAGAAACCCAACGAACTGTTCGTAAAATCTGATAAGCAAATAAACCACCAATCAGAGCAGCCGCAGACAGCCCGACAGCAAGACCTCGGAGCGGATTGCCTTTGGCAGGGGTTGATGGGCTGGCACTAGGAGCAGCCGCAGGGGAAGGAGCCGAATAATAAGGGGCGGCAGGAGCGACGATCGGCGGTTGCGGCTGGGGGTGGGGCGATCGTTGGGGTTGCATGATGGTAGCAGGAACGGCGGCTGGATCTTCAAAGACAAATTCAGGGCCATCTGTACCAAGCTTAATCCGATCGCCTGCTTGGAGGACACGGCTGCCAATGAGGGGCTGACCGTTGATGTAAGTTCCGTTGGCACTGCTAAGATCGATGATTTCAAATCGACGATCTTCAATGCGGTAGCGGATGGTGGCATGGCGGCGAGAGACGCTGGTGTAGCGAGTGGGATCAAGGGCAAGCTGGCAGCTTGGATCGCGGCCAATAATGGTTTCCTGAGCAGGAGTTAAGGAATAGTTTTGGAGATCTGAGGAGTTTAAAGCCCGGAGGAACGGCGTGAGAGCATTGGCAGTCATAGTTGTAGCAATCGGTGTGAAATAGGTTGGAGCGGAGTCCAGTGGGGTGAACTCTTACAACGATCGGTCGTAGCCACAAATGAAATGAGGAATAAATAATCTTATTTGCAGAAACGGTAAAGCAAACCAACAGATAAATTCAATGGGGTTGAATCTCATTTCGGACTGCTTTACGTTCCGTTACCGTGTGCCATATAGCCGATCGCCCGCATCGCCCAAACCGGGAAAAATGTAGCCATGTTCATCTAATCCTTCATCGATCGCAGCGGTGTAGATGGGGACATCGGGATGCTGTTGATGAAAATGCTGAATGCCTTCTGGGGCTGCCAGCAGACAAACAAACTTAATCGAAGCAGGATTGGCTTCCTTAAGGCGATCGACCGCCGCCACCGCAGAGTTACCCGTTGCCAGCATGGGGTCAACTACCAGCATATCCCGTTGTTCTACGTCGTAGGGCAGTTTTAAATAATACTCAACTGCCATTAGGGTCGTTGGCTCACGGTATAGCCCGATGTGCCCTACCTTGGCTGTCGGAATGAGTTCCAGCATGCCGTCTAGCAGTCCTTGCCCCGCCCGCAGAATTGAAACAATCACCATTTTTTTGTCTGCTGCCAGCACAGGAGCCTTCATTGGCATGAGGGGAGTTTGAATCATTTCATACTTCAGCGGCAAATCTCGCGTCACTTCATAGGCCAAGAGCATGGAGATTTCCTTGAGCAATCGCCGAAAGTCTTGGGTGTGGGTTTCCTGCTGGCGGATTAGTGTGAGCTTATGCTGCACCAGTGGGTGCTGAATCAACGTAATATCAGGCATTGCTTTCCCTATGCTTCACTCAGTTGGTGCGTTACGATACCGTTAGTCGTTTCTACAATCCGCTATCTTCAAAGACTCAGGCAGTATCCATTTAGACCAAACTTGCCTATGACGCATCAGGGATGTTTGCCGATCAGGATTTGCCAATCACAGGATTTGCCAATCAAAGTTCTGCGAGTCAAATATTGCTGATCAACATCAAGAGTATGGAATCTTAGATACTAAAATACAATACCACCGCTACCATCGCTTTACGGGGTGCAACATCAGGCTATGACTTATGCATCAAACGGTTCTTCGGCAAATCATTCGTTAAATTCTAAACATATTATCCTCACCTCCCATCAGCGTGGGACGACTAATGCAATACCAATTCAGTGGGGGGCACTTGATCCTCGTGAGCGGGGGCCAATCATTGGTTCGCTTCACAATCCTAAACATCGGAATGTTATTGGAACTCATTCTGGGGCATATGGTGTCTATCGGGCGTTGGCGGTGGCCAGTGGCGTTCTTAGCCCCACTCACAAAGCTGACTTGACCGATACATCTCCGGTTGTGCCGATCGGGCCATATCCCAGTTGGGGTGATCCAGGTAAGATTGTTTCCCTTGATCCCTTTGGGGCGATCGCAGGTGAGGTGTTTGCCGAGGTTCGCTCAGATCCGCAGTCCCAAGGGCATGAAGTTTTCCCAACGATCGCCATTACCAGGGCGCATATCAATATTCCAGAGCTTCAGGATGAGATTAAGCAGGGACGGCTGACGGTTGATGGGGAAATCCTCAAACCAGATGGCAGTTTGGTGGTGACAAAGGCCGCGATCGATCCGGTTTGGTATTTACCGGGTATTGCTAAACGTCTGAACATAGATGAGTGGACGCTGCGCCGGGCCCTGTTTCAGCAAACAGGAGGGATGTTTCCAGAACTGGTGACTCGTCCTGATTTACATGTTTTCCTACCTCCGATCGGCGGCACAACCGTTTACATTATTGGCGATCAGGCTGCCATTACTGATCCGACAAAACCTCTGGCAGTGCGCGTTCACGATGAGTGTAACGGCTCTGATGTATTTGGCTCGGATATTTGTACTTGTCGTCCTTACCTGGTTCACGGCATTGAGGTTTGCATCCAGACAGCTCAGGAAGGCGGAGCCGGGGTGATTGTCTATTGCCGCAAGGAAGGACGCGCTTTAGGCGAGGTGACAAAATTTTTGGTGTACAATGCCCGCAAGCGGCAGGAGGGAGGCGATCGGGCGGATGCCTATTTCCTGCGGACAGAATGTGTGGCGGGTGTGCAGGATATGCGTTTCCAGGAATTGATGCCGGATGTGCTGCACTGGTTGGGAATTACAAAAATCGATCGGCTGGTATCCATGAGCAACATGAAGTACAACGCCATTACGAATGCGGGGATTGCGATCGGGCAGCGTGTTCCCATTCCTCCAGAACTGGTTCCGGCGGATGCTCAAGTAGAGATTGAGGCGAAGAAGGCTTCTGGATACTATTCGGAAGATGAAGTGTTGGCAGCAGAAGCACTTGCACAGATTAAAGGGCGAACGTATTGATGAACATTCCGAGGACTTTGGGTTGAATAACCTGTGCAATTTCTGTGCGATCGACTGGGCAGGCAAGATGCCCACCCGACAAGAATTACAGCTTATTTGATTTCCATTTCTCAGTAAAAAAGTCTGAATGGTAAAGGGATTCCTCTAAGTGAAAATTTTTGAGTAACACGAGGAGTCCCTCTCCTAAAAAAATTAACAGTCTACGCTACCGAAGTACACATTTTCTACGCCCACCACTCCTGTACACATAAAAAATATTTAGAAACTTTTAAAGAGAACCGAAAAAGAACCGATCGCCCTTGTTTCATTTTTGGTTCTCGATGACGTTTTGGCTCGTTCTCGCGTATCCTTAGCTCAGACCATTTATCCAATCAATAATCAATTTAGTTAAAAGTGGTTGGTGTCAGGAATCCGCACATGAGACGACGCAAAACCTGGAAAACCTTTAGTATTCTGACTCTGCTGGGCTTGTTTATGAGTTGGGCGATTAGCAGTTGCAGCCCCAACGCCTCTTCGCAGTCCGGCCAGTCTGCTTCGGGGGCCGCCGAGGTGGAATTTTGGACAATGCAGCTTCAACCCCAATTTACAGAGTATTTCAATCAGTTGATTGCCCAATTTGAGAGCGAAAACCCAGATATTACCGTGCGCTGGGTGGACGTGCCTTGGGCTGATATGCAAAGCAAAATTTTGACGGCAGTTTCGGCCGGAACGGCTCCTGATGTGGTGAACCTTAACCCTGATTTTGCTGCCCAACTTGCAGGACGGAATGCCTGGTTGGAATTGGACAATCGCATTTCAGAGTCCGATCGGCAAGCATATTTACCCAAAATTTGGCAGGCGAACACGCTGGATGGCAAAACCTTTGGGCTGCCTTGGTATCTAACGACGAACGTCACCATTTACAACAAAGATTTGCTAGAGCAGGCAGGCATCAGCGAACCGCCCACCACCTACGAGGAATTGGCTGAAGCGGCAGAGCAAATTCGAGAAAGCACCGGAAAATACGCCTTCTTCAAAACCTTTGTGCCTGAAGATTCGGCAGATGTGCTGCAATCCTTTGTGCAAATGGGAGCCGAGCTAATTGATGAGCAAGGCAATGCTGCTTTTAACACGCCAGAAGGTAGGGCCGTTTTTCAGTATTGGACAGATCTCTACCAGCAAGGACTCCTGCCCAGAGAGGTGCTAACCCAAGGACATAGACGGGCGATCGAACTTTACCAGGCGGGAGAAATAGCCTTTCTAACAACCGGACCACAATTTTTGGAAACCGTCAGCACCAACGCCCCAACAATCGCAGAAGCATCGGAGACATCTGACCAAATTTCTGGCAGCACTGGCAAAAAGAATGTTGCTGCAATGAACGTGGTGATTCCGCGCAGCACTGACCAACCCGATGCCGCCGTTCAGTTTGCTCTGTTTTTGACGAACGACACCAACCAGTTGGAGTTTGCCAAAGCGGCTAATGTTCTTCCTTCCACTGTTGCTGCTGCTCAGGATAGCTACTTTACCGATGTCGCAGAGGAAGCCTCTACCTTAGAAAAAGCCCGCTCTGTGAGTGCAAGGCAACTTCAGGATGCTGAAATCCTTTTGCCCACCATCCAGGACATTAAAGAGCTACAAAAAATCGTTTACGACAACCTGCAAGCAGCCATGCTTGGTGAAAAAACGGTGGAGCAGGCGGTTGAAGATGCGGCGATCGAATGGGATGAACGGTAGAGTATACTCTCTCCTCCTCCCTCTTCCCTTCTCGCCCCACCCAGGTTAGTTCAAACTTCCTGTGAGAAGTACATCTTGTTCAAAGTTTTTTGGGGGGCATCTTGTTCCAAGCTCTTGTGGGATGGGCATCTTGTTCCAAGCTCTTGTGGGATGGGCATCTTGCCCGTCCTTTTTGTCTAATTTTGTGAATTTGCCCTACGCTGCTAGATCCTGCACTAACACATAGGGTTGCACAATTAGTGCATTAAACCGATGCGATCGATCGCTTCCCCAATCTGCTAGTTGTTCAGAGGAGGGTTTGTAAATTAATTGTTCACTAATCCACCGTTGCACCACTGTCACATCATCATTGGCAAGGGCTACGCCCACGTCCACCAAATCCAAGCCAGAAGTCACAATCACAACTGCATCTCGTTGAACATGGGGGATGAGCCACTCCCATTCCGCCTCATCGACCATCGTTGCTAGTTCTGCTCTCAAATCCTGCATGAAATGTCTCGCTATGTCAGTCTCAGCTAAGATACCATAACCCAATCGTTGTAACAGGGAAGGAGCAAAGCAGGCTAGCACCAACAGACAGAGATTCAAATCACTGAGTACAGAGACTCAGCAAGGGTTCAGCCGAGCCTCAGCCAAATTTCATGCAGCCCGTTTTTAATGCATGATGCGGACAGCGTAAGTCCTAAAATTACCCCCGCCTTCAGTTGTCTTTAATCAATCACCATGACTTATTTAGAAACCGCCGCCCAGTTTTATAGCGACGTTGCAGAAACCCCGCAAGTAGGATTGTGTTGTGTGCAAAGTAGCCCGTTGCAGCTTCCAGGGTTAAAAGTTCCCTTGCAAATGCAGGAAATGAATTATGGATGCGGCACAACGGTACATCCGGCGGAATTAAGCGGTGAGCCGTCCGTTTTGTATGTTGGGGTGGGGGGCGGGTTAGAAGCCCTTCAGTTTGCCTATTTTTCTCGACGATCGGGTGCGGTGGTTGCGGTTGATCCGGTGGCAGCCATGCGGGAAGCGGCAGCACGAAACCTTCAGCTTGCTACCCAGGAAAACCCTTGGTTTAATCCCAGTTTTGTGGAGCTTCGGGAAGGGGATGCGTTCAATTTACCCGTTGCCGATCGTTCGATCGATGTTGTCGCGCAAAACTGTTTGTTTAATATCTTTGAGCCTGCGGATTTGACACGGGCCCTCCAGGAAGCCTATCGGGTTTTGAAACCAGGTGGACGGCTGATCATGAGCGATCCGATCGCCACTCGCCCCATTCCACCCCACTTACAGCAAGACGATCGCCTCCGGGCCATGTGCCTTTCTGGGGCCCTCACCTACACCGAATACACCCAACACCTGATTGCTGCCGGATTTGGACAAATTGAAATTCGCGCCCGTCGTCCGTATCGGCTTTTAGATGTTCAAACCTACGATTTAGACACGCCTTTGCTGTTGGAAAGCCTGGATTCTGTTTCCTTCAAAGTTGAAATTCCGGCGGATGGAGTCTGCATTTTTACCGGGAAAACGGCAGTTTATCATGGCTCTGAAGCGATGTTGGACGATAAAGCCGGACATATTCTGCAAAAGGGACTTCCTGTAGCAGTTTGCGACAAAACGGCAGATAAACTGGCTAAAGGCTTCCCCAATGAAGTGCTGATTACCGATTCCACCTGGCACTATGACGGGGGAGGATGTTGTTGATGAAAGCGGGTTGCTCCCCATTACCGCCCCAAATCATGCATGGCGTGGATGGCCTCAACGCATTGCTGAGTCACTGCTTCTAAGGTGATCCGATCGCCTGAAGCAGGAGGGGTGATCGGTTTGCCAATTCTCACCGTTACAGGAACCGATCGCGGCAGTTTTGAGCCTTTCTGAATAATGGCTTGGGTTCCCCATAGGCTGACCGGCAGTAAGGGAACCTGAGCTTTTGCAGCAATCATGGCGGCTCCCAGCTTGGGAGAAGGAATGCGGGCATCGGGGGTGCGGGTTCCCTGCAAAAACACTCCAACGGCCCAACCTTGCTCTAGTTGGGCTAATGCGGCGCGAATGGCACTGCGATCGGCTGAACCTCGCTTCACTGGATAGGCTCCATACAGTTGAATGGCACGCCCCAAAACCGGAACCTGAAACAATTCCTCTTTTGCCATATAGGACACCGGACGACGCACACAGTTAGAGACGATCGGCGGGTCAAAATCGCTGGCATGGTTTGCAACAACGACTAAACCGCCCATTCTAGGCACGTTTTCCGCCCCATAAATCCGTCCCCGCAAGTAGGTATGCAACACAGGACTCACCAC
>PVWD01000360.1 GCA_003003615.1 filamentous cyanobacterium CCP2
GGAGTGGGGAGTGGGTCTGGATGAGAAGCAGCCGATGTATGAGAAGAAGCAGCCGATGAGTGCTGTGTGGATACCATCTAACTTTTATAACGATTTAGGGACTAACGATTTGGGGACTAAGTAGTTACACTTTGTTGCTATTCCTTAATATTATTGTGACGCGATCGGCTAGTTCAATCAAGGTAGTTTTGCAGGCAGATGGGAAAACGATCGGTGTTGCGTGTCACTCCAATGTCACTGCCCGCCATTCATTCGCAGGTGGTCTATCGGATTGGCCGGCACAGTGAAATTTACAGTTCCAAAACATCTGAATTTCAGCGACCTGAAATTATCCAAACCCTTTCATTCATTGCCAGGTGGGTTTGCTAGCTTCGCTTTTGCCCTTTGCCAAAGCTGTTCTAATTCATCCAGAGAGTACTCGGAAAGCGATCGATCGGCTACACCTTCAACCAGTGCAAACCGTTGGATAAAGCGTTGATTGGTGCCGTGTAGGGCTTCCTCTGGATCAAGGTCATACCATCGGGCTAAGTTGATGATGGTAAAGAGTAAATCGCCTAATTCTGCTTGCTGTTCCGCCTTCGTTTCAGACTGAAGAGCCTGTTCAAATTCGCCCAACTCTTCATGAAATTTTTCCCACACCCCCTCCACGTTTTCCCATTCAAACCCTACAGAAGCTGCCTTCTGGGAAATTTTCATACTTGCGGTGAGTGGTGGGAGCGATCGAGCATAGCGTTGCAAGCGGGGAGTCAGATCTGGTTCTGAGGTGGTTTCGCCCTTTGCCTGCTCCTCGGTCGCTTTAATTTGCTCCCAGTTTTGCCGCACTTCCTCCACGCTGCTCACATTTACATCTCCAAACACATGGGGATGTCGGCGGATCAGTTTTTCAGTAATTCCAGTTGCTATCCTTGCCAAATCAAACTGCCCAGATTCACGGGCAATTTGCGCTTGCAAGACCACTTGCAGCAATAAATCGCCTAATTCATCCGCAATGGCTGCCTCATCTCCCTGCCGAATTGCATCCACCACCTCGTAGGCTTCTTCCAAAACATAGGGCAGCAGCGTTTCTGGAGTTTGCGCCAAATCCCAGGGGCACCCTCCTTCCGGCGATCGAAGCTGGGCAACCACCTCAATTAAACGCTGGAGAGCGGACAGGGTTGGCTGCAAGGGGGAAGAATCAGAGGATGGAAAAGAAGAAGACATAAGCTGGGTAGAGGGGCTAGGTAGAGGGGCTGAAAGGAAGGACGAGACACGCTTTGGATTGTAACCTTGCCGGGTTGCGATCGGACACCCCGTCTTGTAGTATAATGTAGTATATTTGTAGGATTAAAACCACCTTAAAGAGTGATTGCGGCGATCGAAGATTCAGGTAACGTGCTGCTAGTGCTGGAATCTTTCTTTTTAGATTCTTCCTTTTTAGATTCTGTAAACCCTGTTCAATCCCGCAATGGAAACCTGTTACTCGCAACGACCATGCTCACATCAAATACCTTAGTGACAGAAAAACCTGCATTGGTTGCCTATGACCTGTGGAAGCTGTATGGTACGCATCCAGTTGTGCAGGGGGTGAACTTTACCCTCAATCCAGGCGAGATTTTAGGACTGTTGGGGCCAAATGGAGCCGGAAAAACGACGACGGTTGGCATGTTGTATGGTGCAGTGAAGCCAAGCCGGGGCTTTGTGAAGCTGGGTTCGACTCAGGTGCAAAGTAATGGGCGGTTGGCGCGTCGTCGGATGGGAATTGTCACCCAGGAAGACAACCTTGATCCAGATTTTTCGGTCATGGAAAATTTGATCCATTTTGCCCACCATTACCGCATTTTGGGGAGGGCAGCCCGCCAAAGAGCCAGCGAACTCCTCGACAAGGTAGATTTACAAGACTATGCCCGTCACTCCATTGATGAACTTTCCGGCGGGATGAAACGTCGGCTTGTTCTGGCTCGCGCTCTGATTAACTCTCCGCAAGTTGTGTTTTTAGATGAACCCACCACTGGACTTGACCCAGATGCCCGGCAGGAGTTTTGGAAGCTGGTCAGCAGCCTAAAACAGCAGGGGTGTAGTGTGCTATTGACAACCCATTATATGGATGAAGCTCAACGTCTGTGCGATCGGCTGATTCTGCTTTTACAAGGACAAGTCATTGACCAGGGAACCCCAGCGGAACTCATTAAACGAACGATCGGCGATGAAGTAGTGGAAATTTCGGGGGTTAACGCAGCCCAACTGCAAGCCTTGGCGGAACAGGCAGATACTTGGTGTCGATCGTTTGGGGATGGATATTTAGTAGCACTGCCGCCCGATCGGCCTTCCCTTTGGGAACAGCTTGTCACCCTTCAGCCCCACCGCCTCACCCGCCGACTGGCCAACTTAGAAGATGTCTTCCTTCACCTCACTGGGAAAGTATTGCAATGAAATCACCCTTATTTACGTTTTGGGGAGTTTATTCGGTTTGGCATCGTCATGCCAAAGTCTATCAGCGTACCTGGCTGGTGAATTGCTTGCCGCCTCTCTCAGAACCAATAATTTACTTAGTGGCTTTTGGCTATGGACTGACACCCCTCGTGGGAGATGTGCCCTATGGAGGGCAAACCGTGCCTTATCTTAAGTTTATTGCCCCTGCCATGATGGCGATCGGGGTGCTGTTTCAGTCCTTTTTTGAAGGAGCATACGCTAGCTTTATTCGCCTAAACTTTCAAAAAACCTGGCAAGCCCTACTCACAGGCCCCCTTAGCTTTAGTGATGTCTTCATTGGCGATTGGCTTTGGGCTACGACAAAAGGCATGATTGCAGGAACCCTCACCGGATTGATTGCAGTCATTTGGGGGCTGTATTCGGGGTGGAATTTGCTTTTATCGTTGCCGGTGATGCTTTTGGGCAGTACGTTGTTTGGGGCAATGGGGCTGTTTACGGCCGGTTCTGTGCGACAGATTGATCAGGTGAATATTCCCATCTTTTTGTTTATCATTCCCATGTTCACCCTCTGCGGAACTTATTTTCCCCGAAGTACGCTGCCTCCCGTTCTCGGCAATATTGCATCCGTTTTACCGCTTGCTTCCCTGATTGATCTTTTACGTTGGAATTTGGGCTTGCCGTCGCTATGGTGGTTGCAAGTGCTTTGGCTGTTCAGCTTAATGGTCATTTTTGCTATTCTGGCAGCACGCCGAATTTATCCACAACTCATTAAATAAAGCTTGTATTACAAAATACGCGATCGGTTTCCCTAGCATCTTCTTTCCCGTATTCTCCGGCTGATTGGCACACACATTGGCGTTCCGGCAACCGGGTCTGGAATAACGCGGCTTTCTAAACCAAACACCGATCGCACCATTGCCTCGGTCATTACGTCTTTGGGTGTCCCGTTGGTGAAAATTTGTCCCTGGTGTAAGGCAACTAGATAATCGGCGTAGCGGCAAGCCTGGTTTAGATCATGCAAGACCATGACGATCGTTCGTCCCATGGTTTGGTTTAGCTCACAGAGAAGATCTAGCACTTCAATTTGATGGGCCAGATCAAGGAATGTTGTGGGTTCATCTAACAGCAAAATCTCGGTATTTTGAGCCAGGGTCATGGCAATCCAGGCGCGTTGGCGTTGTCCCCCTGAAAGGCTATCCAGCGATCGATCGGCTAACTCTGTCATTCCGGTGACAGCCAGTGCCTCTTGGGTGAACCGTTCATCATCCTGTGACCATTGCTGTATCCAACCTTGATGGGGATAGCGGCCTTGCGCCACCAACTCTCGGACAGTCAATCCTTCTGGGGCGATCGGGCTTTGGGGGAGGATTCCTAGCTGCTTGGCCACTTCTCTCGTCGAGAGGCTAGCGATCGAATCGCGATCGAGATAAACCACACCATGCTTCGGCTTTAGCAAACGAGCCAGCCCCCGCAGCAGGGTTGACTTGCCACAGCCATTTGGCCCAACCAATACCGTAATCTTGCCAGCCGGAATTGCCAGATTCAAATCTTCAATGATTAGTGACTGGTCATACGCCAGGGTCAACCGCCGAGTTGTCAACACACTGCGCTCATCCAATTCCGTTACCCCAAGCTGCTCTGCATCCACCAAAACGAATCTCTCCTTGCCTAAGCCTTTTTGTCTTTCATCTTTTATCTTTTGCTCTAACCCTTTCCTGCTTACTGGTTCCGGTTTCGATACAGCAAATACAGAAAATATGGGGCACCCACTGCCGCCGTGACAATGCCACAGGGAAGCTCGATCGGCGCAAACAGCGATCGTCCTAAAAGGTCGGCCAACGATACGATTAAACCACCGACCAATGCTGATGTTGGAATGAGTCCTTCATGGGTTGTCCCTACGAGTTGTCGTGCTACATGAGGAGCCATTAACCCCACAAAGCCGATCGTTCCTGCCGTTGCAACGCTACTTCCTGCCAAAGCAACACAGGTAATCAGCAATAGTCCACGCTGCCATTCCACCGGATTTCCCAATCCACGCGCCAAATCATCTCCTAGGTTCAGCGTGTTTAAATCACGGGCCAGCAACAGCGATAGGGGCAAAAAGATGACTAACCAAGGAACCAGGGCTGTAATGTGTTCCCAACTGCGTCCATACACGCTGCCAGCCAGCCAAACTAGAGCCTGACTGACATCATAAATGTTACCAAAGGTGATCATCAGCGTGGTCAAAGCAGAAGTAATCATGCCAATGCCAACACCCACCAAAATCAGGCGAATTGGAGAACTTCCGTTGTTCCAGGATAGGCTATAAATCAGCAATGCTGCCAGGAATGCACCTGCGAATGCTGCCAGTGGCAGAAGTGAAATGGGTAAGGATGGAAACAAGACAATTATCGACACGGCCGCCAAACTTGCTCCTGCATCAATTCCGATAATATCGGGAGCAGCCAACGGATTACGAAATAACCCTTGCATGACAGTTCCGGCAACCGCCAAACCCATCCCCACCATACAGGCTGTGATTACTCTGGGTAATCGCAGAGTATGAATGACAAACACATAGTCTAGATTATCGGTTGGTAGCCCCAAAACGGTTTGAATGACTGTTAAAGGTGGAATCGGATATTCGCCATAGCCAATGCTAACCACCATAACGATGAGTATGGACAAAGCTAAGGACAAAAGAACGATCGGCACTCGTCGATCGATCCGCATCGAAACGGGAAACCACCGTGAACGAACTACTAACCAAGCTGAATGTTGCTGCCTCATCCTTTTCCCAACGTTGGTAAATCGTCCTCCAAAATCTAAAACCTAACCTTAAGCGATTTTGATCTCGCAAATGTTATTTCTAAACTCACGTTCTTTCCAAACTTATGCGGGTCGTTTTTGTTTCGATCGCACCAAATACACAAAGAAAGGGGCACCCAGCAGAGCCATCATGACACCGACCGGAAGTTCCTGCGGCCGAATCAGCAACCGAGCTGCTAAATCCCCCAGCGACAAAACCATTGCCCCCCAGATTGCAGCATAGGGAATAATCCATCGATAATCCACCCCCACCCAAAAGCGCACCATATGCGGCACAATAAACCCCAAAAAGCCGATCGGCCCTGCCAAGGCAACGGCACTACCCGCTAACAGCACTACCACGATCGCTGAGAGGGTTTTGATCCATCCGGTCTGTAACCCCAGACCTTTGGCGACATCTTCCCCCAAGGATAGGGCGGTGATGGGTTTACCCAAGCTGAAGGCAATGATGAGGCCAAGCCCGATATAGGGAGACACCTGGATTAAGACATTCAAATCTCGTCCGGCAATTGATCCGGCTAACCAAAAACGGATTTCGTCTAAGGTGCGCTGGCTCAAGATCAATACGGCCGTTGTCAGGGCCGCCAGTAGGTAAGATAAAACTGCTCCTGCCAACACCAGTTTCAACGGAGTCATGCCGCTTCGCCCTAACGAACCAAGGGCATAAACGCTAACCGCAGTCACTG
>PVWD01000361.1 GCA_003003615.1 filamentous cyanobacterium CCP2
GGGTGACACCGCCATAAATCCAGCAGGTGGTGTCGCGGGTGTAGAGCGTATTGGGCAGGGGAGGCAGCAGGTATCCAGTAATGCCGCTGGACTGTTGAGCCATTCTCAGCCATTCACTGCCAAAATCTTCCGGGATGTCATAGGCAGCCAGCCCCCCGATCAGATATTCTGCCAGTTGGCGAGAACTCAACCCTTCCAAATAAGCTCGGACTTCGTTCACCAACCCCAAGCCCACCTCATTGGGAACAACTTGCTGATCTAAAATCCATTTTTTGGCTTCCGCTATATCCAGCGTTTCCGCCAACATTTCGTGCATTTCAATCACATCAATGCCGCGATCGCGCATTTTTAACGCAAAGTCCGCATGGTCGCGCTTTGCCATTTCCACCCACAGCACATCGTCGAACAATAGATCATCACAGTTAGAAGGAGTCAAACGAGAATGTGCCAAACCGGGGGAACACACCATGACTTTTCGGAGTTTGCCCACTTCGGAGTGGACACCGTAGGAAGCAGTCGTTTGATTAGTAGCAGAAGGGTTCGTTGCAACAGTCATAATTCCTCCATTTATTGATTCCAGTAGGATGATAAAGATGTTCGATTCAGGTAGTAATTTGTATCGCTAATTTATCTGATATTTTTCTATTCATTAGATCGTAATCAGTCCGGTTGAAATTCCGTAAATTGCAGACAGCGCAGCAATGACAGTCAGCGTAAAAATAAACCACTCCCAGGACTGAAACACTTTGCGGTTCTGTTCGTGTCGAGCTAAAAAGAACAAAATCGTACCGGGGGCTAAAATCAATGCTGCCAGCAGCAGTTTTTCTAAACCACCAGCCACCAGCATCAAGATGGAATAGAGCGTAGCAATAATGCTAATGACTATTTCACGGGTGCGGCTGCGCGAATCGCGATCGTAGGTTTCGCGAGTTAGTGCCAGTTTTAGCGCGTAGGCTGCGACTAGTAAATAGGGAATCAGAGTCATTGCACTGGTGAGTTCCAGGGCTAAATCGAAGGCATTTTGGGCAAACAAGGTAATAATTAAAAAGCTCTGAACCACAAGATTGGTCATCCACAGGGAAACTGAAGGCACCTTCTGGGCATTCTCCTGATCCAAAAAGTTCGGCATTAAGTTATTTTTTGCCGCCATAAAGGGAACTTCCGCCGCAAACAAAGTCCAGGCGAGGTAAGCTCCAAGCACGGAAATCAGCAAGCCGATACTCACAAACACATTTCCCCACCGACCCACGACTACCTCCAGTGCTCCCGCCATTGAAGGGTTCCGTAGTTCCGCTAACTCGGCTCTGGGCAAAAGCCCAAAGGGCAACACCGTTACCAAAATCAGTAAACACAGCACCCCCACAAAACCGAGCACCGTTGCCACCCCCACATCTGACCGTTTTTCGGCATAGCGGGAATAAATGCTTGCCCCTTCAATGCCAATAAACACAAACACAGTGACCAGCATCGTACTTCGCACCTGACTCCAAATGGAATCGTCGTAGCCCTGCCCGCCGAGCCAGTTTCCCGTAAATACATCCAGGTTAAAGGCAAACAGCAGGATGAAAATGAACAATAGAATCGGAACGATTTTGGCAATGGTGACGATCGTGTTTAGCCCTGCTGCCTGCTGCACGCCGCGCAAAATCATAAAATGGAACGTCCAAATAATGATGGAAGAAACGACGATCGCCTGCACAGTATTGCCATCTCCAAACACCGGAAAAAATTCCCCCAGTGTTGATGCAATCAGGACAAAATATGAAACGTTTCCGACACAGGTACTCGTCCAGAATGCCAGAGCCGCTAAAAAGCCAATGTAGCTGCCAAACCCAGCCTTAGCATAAATAAACACACCCGAATCGAGATCGGGTTTGCGCTGTGCCAGGTTTTGAAAGACAAATGCCAGCATTAACATGCCAACCCCTGCAATGAGCCAGGCAATTAATGCACCAGCAACACCCGTAGCGCGACCAAAGGAGGCAGGTAGCGTAAAAATTCCCGCACCTACCATGGAGCCAACCACAAGGGCAGTCAATGCCCAGACAGAAAGCGTTTGCTTCTCGGTTGTTGGGTTCAGATCCTGATCTACGATCGCGCTGTATTCCTGATTTGATGTCATCGGATGTTCCTCTACATTGCGAGATGAAATAGAGTTGACGGTTGCAGCCCTCCATCGAAAATGTGAGGAAGGATGTAGAAATGATTCTTAAATTTGGGGAACAGGCGGTACTCGCTTGACCTTGAAGCCAGTGATACCGTACATCAGCGACAGAATGGGGCTGGCAATATTGAAAATGGCGTAGGGCAAATACAGCAAAGTTGGAACACCCAGGGTTGCCGCCATAAACGCCCCACAGGAATTCCAGGGCACTAAGGCCGAAGTCACCGTTCCAGCATCGGCAGCAAGGCGAGACAGGTTTTGGGGCATTAAGCCACGCTTCTGAAACTCAATGCGAAACATCCGTGCAGGTAGCACTAGTGCAATGTATTGATCCGCAGCGATAATGTTTAATCCGATCGCCGTTGCCACAGCCGTTGCAAACAAAAGCCCCGTCGTTTTTGCCCGGAGCAGCATCGGGTTAATTAACTTAGTCAACAGTCCAAATTCTTCCATCAAAGTGCCAAACGTCACCGCCCCAATGATGATCCACATCGTTAGCAACATGCTGTCCATTCCACCACGGGAAAGGAGCCGATCGATGTCAGCAATGCCAGAATTTTCCTGATAGCCGTTTGCCAATGCCATCCAAATGCCTTTGATGTATGTCAGAGGGACACCCAGGTTTGGATCATTAACAAAGCGGAGAATTGCCTGCGGTTGCAGAATCGCTCCCAACATACCCCCTACCAGTGCCGCACTCATAATTGCTAACGATGCTGGCACTTTGCAAATCGATAGGAAGACCAGAAACGCCAGAGGGAGAAGATTTAGAGGAGTAATCCAGAAAAGCTGGTTTAACTCATTTAACTCAGTGGCGGTTTCAATGCCAGTCGTAATGTTGACCTGTCCACCCAGAATCCCAAAAGCGATGAGTGCGATCAGAAAGGCAGGAACCGATGTCCAAACCTGAGTTCGGAGATGAGTATAGATATCAACACCCACCAGTTGGGCACTCAAGATAGATGTTTCAGAAAGTGGAGAGAGCTTGTCTCCTAGATAGGCTCCCGAAATTGCAGCACCCGCCGTAACCGCAGGTGAAACACCCAGCAATGTCGCAATTCCAACCAATCCTACGCCGATCGTCCCAACGGTTGTCCAGGAACTGCCGATACTCAGGGCAACCATACTACAAACGAGTGCCGTCGCCATGTAAAACCAACTGGGCTGAAGCACTTGAATACCGTAATAGACCATCGTTGGAATTGTGCCAGACATATTCCAAGCACCAATCAAAGCACCGACCGCCAGCAAAATAAAGATGGCACTGACAATCGAAGAAATCGCTCGCCCACCTGATGCCGCAATCTCTTCCCAGGGATGCCCATTCTTTAAAATGATCAGAGATGCAAACATTGAACAGAGGATAAGTGCAACCGGAGCAGGGCCGCCGATCGCATCAACGCCAAACAGATAAACAGCCCCCCCAATCAGAACAATGAGCAGAACCATTGGAGCGATCGCATCAAAATATGACGGCTCTCTAATGGTGCGATCGAGCGGGGGCTGATAGGACATGATGCATACGCTCCTGATTACAGAATCCTTGCAATCAACCAAACGAAGGGTAGGGTAAAGCTTTTCGCGAAGAGAAGTTTACCGAGGGAAGTGACAACTAAACCTCGGCACCAAAGTCTTCCCGTAGTTTGGCTTCCTGCTCGGTTGATAAGTTGGATTGAATTAATTCACCTCTTTCTTCCGGTGCAAAAGCATCTTCCACCTTGTCGATCGTGACTTGTCCCGTTAACAAAAATAGGGCAGAGGTTCCTTCGGTGACTTTGGTTTGCACCTCCTTGATGAAGTCATCATTAATGCCATAGTCGGTAAACTTACCGGAAAGTGCCCCTGCGGTCGCGCCAACAATCATGCCAAAGAGAGGCACCAAAAAAATCAAGCCAAACAACATCCCCCAGAAGGCTCCCCCCAATGCCCCGATGCCTACCGTGTTCATCGCCTGATAGGTTTTGGGTTTTTTCCGTCCTTGAGGCCACGTTACAATGGCGGCATCTAGAACCTGTACTAGCTCCTGCTTCTGTAAGCTTTGTAGCTTCTTCAATGCAGCTTCTGCACCATCAGCGTTGTCAAACTTCCACACAGTTAAAGTAGACATATTTTTCCTTACTCACAATTTACGTTGACAATTTTTGTCGATCGCCTGTTCTGGTCATTTAAACTTCGATCGGACTTGAAGAAATGAACCTTAGAGAAACACATCTTCAAGAAATATATTCCCTAGTAAACGAACTACACTACTCCATCACTCCACCCTAGCAAGTGAGAAACTTGAGCCGGTATTGTGGAAGGGTTAAACGGTTTCGTGATGGCTCCAGCAAACCCCATTTGGTGAAGCTGCTGAGGGGTAAACCAACTCGATCGTGCAGTGATTAGCAGAATCGGAATGGATTGTATTGTAGAATGCTGCTTCAACTGTTCAAGGAAGATCAAAGCATCAGTTTCCGACGTAGAGGTATCCAATAAAATGACATCAGGATGCATTGTCATACACAAATCAATTCCCTCTTGAATAGAGTTAGATGGAGTGACTCTCCAACCACCAAACTCACTAAGACAGGTACGCAAAATCTCCCGAATACCGGCTTCATGTTCAATCAATAGAATTGATTTAGTAGACATGAACAACGACCCCTCGCACTTAGAAAGGGAAAAGCTTGTACTTCAACAAGCTTCTAGCTGAGAGATTGGTTAAGAATCTGCTCAAGCATTTCTTCCGCCTGGAAATGAAGATCAAAATCCAGTTGTACATCTTCTAACGCTTGTCTGGCGATCGCCACCATCACCTGCGCCGAAGGATAATCATGCTCATGCAGTCTGCATAAAGCTTGAGATAAAACATCGATCGTTACTTCAATACGACCAATTTTAGACAAGTCATCATTGAACATGATGGAACAGTAGGATTACTAGGAACGATTTGCTTTTTAGATTAAAGTAAGAATATAGGAAATTGATATGACAAATAATAGAGATCAATTCATACGCTCCAATCCATTATTTCTGCAACCTGTCGCCAAACCGTAATGGGATTAAACGGCTTAGTAATCACACCTGCAACATCTAATTTGGCAAACCGATCGGAGTCACCTTGCAATGCCTTTGCCGTCAACACCACCACAGGAATATTCTGCGTTTGAGTGTCTGCTTTCAATGCTTCACACATTTGGAAACCATCCATATCTGGCATTGAAATATCCATCAGAATGACATCCAGAGCTTCAGTCCTGGCAATCTGCAATCCTTCCCCCCCAGATGCAGCCGTCATTGCCAGCCAACCCGCAAATTCTTCGATCGACACTCGCACCACATCCCGAATATCCTCTTCATCATCCACGATCAGAATCCGCTTTGTCATAGTCGTCTCCTACCAGTAACGGCAACGTAAAGTAAAAAGTGCTTTCCTGCCCCAAACGGCTCTCCGCCCAAATTTGACCACCATGTTGTTGCACAATGTTTTTGCAGATGACCAGCCCTAATCCAGTTCCGCCTTTTTTCCGAGAATCGGACACATCCACCTGCTGAAACTGTTCAAAAATGATTTCAAGTTTGTCTTGTGGAATGCCGCGTCCCTGATCTTTGATGGAGAAGAGAATGTAGGGAGCAGGGGAAGAGGAGTGAGACGACAGAGGTTCAGATTGTTCCTTACCCGTCGTTGTTCCTGTTCCGGTGTACGCAGCGTCTTTAGAGATCTCCCGATTCTTCATTTCCCCACTCCTTACTCCCCACTCCCC
>PVWD01000362.1 GCA_003003615.1 filamentous cyanobacterium CCP2
GTTGGAGAATTGGACGGGCTAGGCTGAGTCACCTCAGGGGAGGCTGCAATTCGTTGATCTACCTGCTGTAATTGAGCGGTGTAGTCCTGCGATCGGGCGGCCGCCTGGTCAGCAACGAAGGCTGTGCTGGGGATAGCTCCGATCGTTGCTAAAGCCTTTCGCCAAAGCGATCGAGCATTTTCATAGTCTTGTCGGGTTTTTGCAGCCTGAGTATGCTCAGAAGCCATACGAGCCTCTACTTCGGCTCGGTTCAAGAGTTTGGCTGCCCTTTCTTCTTTTTCTAACCGCGCTTCAATGCGTTCTAGCAGTTCGTTGTAATTGGGGAGTGCTTGCCGTGCCGGAACTGCATAATCGCCAGAATTGGGCAAAATGCGAAGTTTGGCAATCGCCCGCCGGATGCGCTCACGCGCCTTTTCAAGGTCATCAATTTGGCTCGCATTATCGGAAAGAGATTTTGCCGTGGCAGCCTGTTGGGTAGCCTGCTGATATTCTTGCTCTATCCACCGACCATCCGCACAGTTATTTAACGGACGGCAGAGAGCCGCAATGTGTGGAGATTGAAAGCTGACGGCCATCCCACTTACCGACAAAACTCCTAGCAAACTCAAAAGGGCAACGCGCTTTGTTGCCTTCGATCGTTCAGATTCATTGCTAACTAGAACCGTAAGCCGCGTCACAGAGGTGCTTTGTTGAGGCGAGGTCATGGGATAGAGGGTTGATGGCTCCAACGTTGGAGCAGCCTGACGGTGAGAGGAAGCCGCACTCTGAGACCGGGGTTTGGTTGCCGTTGAGGAAGGGGCGTTGCGAAATGCCGATCGTCTAATTTGAGAAGGCGAAGCAGGATAATGTGTAGGAGCAGAACCTTCCTTTGCCACCGTTGAAACCGCCGATCGAGATTTTGCAGATTTTGGGGCGTGTTTCTGGGCTTCCAGAAGTGTAGAGTCAAGATTGAGGGCCTTGGCTCTGGAATGGTAGGAGAAGATGGCCGTGACAGCATGGGGAGAAACCGGAGCTGGTTCGTCAAGCTGAGCATCGATCGCCGCTGCATTAGATGAGGTTGAATGCATTTGGTCAGCAATGGCAGCCAGATCTTCTAACACCCGGTCAGCCGAAGGATAGCGATCCTGGGGCTTTTCTGCCATCATCATTTCCAGAATTTGGACAAACTCTGGCTCCACCCTCACCAAGGATTTCCACTTCCACTCCAGCGATTTGGGATCAATTAAATGATTGGGAGATTTGGCAGTTAGCAGAACAGCAGCCGTCACGGCTAGGGCGTAGAGATCGCTACGAGGAGAGCATTGCCCAATCCGAATCTGCTCATAGGGGGCATATCCAAGCTTACCGACGGATACCGAAGCTTCTACCGAACCATCCGGATTAATTGAGCTGATCTCGTACCAGTGGGGGGCTGCTTGCTTCACAACGCCAAAATCAATTAAAACGGGCAGCCCTCCATCTCTGGGCAGCATGATATTGTCTGGGGAAATGTCTCGGTGGACAATATTTTGATGATGGAGATAGCTCAAGACCGGAAGCAGATGTTGCAACCACTGGAACACTTCTAGCTGGCTGAAGGCTTTGCCGCGCTTCTGTCGTTCCTGGAGGAGCCGCCAGTAGGTCTTGCCATCAATGTATTCCTGGGCGATGAAAAGACGATTGTTTTCTTCAAAAACTGCAAAAAATTTGGGGATTTGGGGATGATTCAGTTGGTGAAGGATCTGGGCTTCGCGGTGGAATAGCTCATGGAGTTTTTGGGCAATGACAGAATCCCCCTGGTGCTTGGGCACAAACTCCTTGAGGACGCAGAGTTCACCAAAACGCCGTTCATCGGCAGCTAAATACGTTCTACCAAACCCGCCTCGCCCCAATACGCATTTTACCTGGTAGCGGCGATCGACGAATGTTCCAGGGGATAACTCTGAGCCTTTCGTCACTATCTAGCTCCTTCTCATTAAGCGCTTAACTCTCATAAACACACGAACTAAATGATGCCCTGATAAATCTTACGGCACAGCCCAAAATTTACCTAGAGGTTGAGGAGAAATGCCTACCAGGACTGACTCCTACAGCAGATGAGTCCACAAAGATTAGCTCAAACCGTACCAATCTCTCTGTATTGAGGATGTCTAGATTAAACAAATTCTGCTTGAGACCCTCGGCGGACAGAACATCCAAAGCGAACATCTAACCGCTAAGGTACCCAAGTTTCCATTGCATCCAACCTCATGCACCCGGTCGAATACGCTAGAAATGCAGTACTCGTCGTTCAAGCAATGCACCCGTGATTACTATGGCACATCTACGAGAATAAATTTATCTTCTGGTAAATAACTACAGTAGCGTCCTTCATCCGCCAGGATAACCACCAGGCGAAGTGACCAATCTGGCTCGATAAAAGACAGGTCTGCCCAGGGAATGGCCACTTCCAAGCAAGCGTTGAAAGCAACTTGGGCACGAGTCATGCGGGAATGCCATTGGTGGAAGTCGATCGCTTCCTGAAACCAAGCCGCCTGGGTGAGTAAGTTAATCCCAAAATGATGCCGAAAGCGGTAGTTAAGGGGGGGCTGATCGAGCAGTTCGGCAAGCGGCGCGGGGCTAGTTGGCATTGGGCGATCAGGATAGAACCAGAGTAAGTGAACTTCGGATGGAAAATCAACCCCTGGTTTGGCTCCAATTTTAAAGTCCACTCGTAAATATAGGTTCAGGTGGTCTACTCCGTACCATAGCCGCTGGACTGCACTACTTTGGTGCATTGTCCCTCTTGCTCCGCCAACTTCGATCCGTCCGGCCCGATCCCAATCTTGCTCATCGCCAATGCCATCAATCACTGGATGAATAAAGCCATCAGGACGGTGATCGCCGCGTGGATGGTGGAGTTCTACGGGCTGGCGCACTTGTGGAGGAATGGGCAAATTCAACGCCTGATAGAGCGTCATTAGGTGTTCTCTAAAAAGCTGGTCGAACATGGCATCTTGGTTAGAAGAATGCCCCTCCCCAAACCACCAAAACCAATCTGACCCTTCGGCCGCATAGAGAGCTTGCCAGGCTTCGGGGTTGTTTTCCTCCGTTGCTTCTGGCTGGTTGGCTAGGGCTTCGCGAGCTTGAGTTAACAAATCCCATGCCCGGTTTTTGACTGGATCACCAATCCAAGTGCTAAAGCTGCCATCTACCCAAGAGCCACTGTGCAATTTGTCGGCAGGGAGCTTCATGACGGGCGGGAATTTATCTAGAAATTCTGAAACCGTAACCAGTTCGATCGCCGGATGCTCGCTCAGGATGCGGTAAAGCGATTCCAGGAAGGGCTTTCCATCTTCCTGGTAAAACTCCCAGCAGTTTTCACCGTCCAGGGCGATCGTTACTAGCCAGGGTTGCTCCAGAGCCGTGCCGCCCTCTTGCTGCTGATGGGCTTTTAGCATACGCCCGATCGCCTCTAAATGCCCAATTAAGTCAATGGCAGCCCGTTGGGGTTCCATGTTGCCATAGGTGAACCCAATCAAATCCGACAGGCGGTGATCTCGAAAGACGATCGCCAAATCACCTTGGGGCGTTTCTAATCGATAGGGGCGATACAGCAATTCGGGTTGTGTCAAAGTCCCTGAGCCATCTCGGTGGAAAAAGTGGTGTAATGTCCAGCCTAAAACTGCTTCATCGGAACAAATCCACTGGAAGCCCTGCTCAGCAATGTAAGGCAAAATAGCCGGACTCACCGCCTGCTCAGAGGGCCATAAGCCTCTGGGTTCGCGACCAAACCGATCGCGATAGAGTTGCCGAGCTTTCCTCAAATGGCGCGGAATATCTTCTGCCCATTGAAAGCGGTGATTGGGCAATGTCATATCGGGAAGGGCAACCCGCCCGGCGTTTGTATCTGCAAGCAGGGGCAAAATGGGATGAGTGTAGGGAGTTGTTGTGATTTCTAGCTGCCCTGTTTCCTGCATTTGGCGGTGCTGTGGAATAATGCGGCTGAGGATTTCTCGCTGTTTGGAATAAATGCGCTGGCGATCGCTCAATGTATAGCCCTTACCGCGTTCCAACCATTCCGCAATTTCTGGATCATCCCAAAACAAAGGATCAAACCACGCCAGATTATGCCACGCC
The DNA here is from genome assembly GCA_003003615.1 of filamentous cyanobacterium CCP2. Classification (GTDB taxonomy): domain Bacteria; phylum Cyanobacteriota; class Cyanobacteriia; order Elainellales; family Elainellaceae; genus Egbenema. Next base: position 4,099 of record PVWD01000362.1, read on the forward strand.
AGCAAATCGCTATAGTCTTGGGCTGTCCAGTTATCCAAACACCAGCCGCGCCCTTTGTCCTGCCGGTGCAGATATAACTCTGCATAGCGGGGATGTGGATCAATCATGGTGTGATGATTGGCATCAAAAAAATGCTCAATGATGAACTCCTGCTGCTCCTGCTGTAGCGTCTCAACGGGCGTTAGCAACAGCGACAAATAAGGGTCAAAGGCGGTTCCTGCAATGTAATCCTCAATCTGCGTGATCAGGGAAGGAACGAGATTCACCGTTTGACGCAACCTGGGAAACCGCTCCAGCATGAGCACTAAATCCAGGTAATCCTTTGTGCCATGTAAACGCACCCAAGGCAACCGATACTCGCCGCTCGTGTAGCTTTTGTAGAGAGGCTGATGTTGATGCCAGATGAACGCAACGTAGAGAGGATGAGTCATGGCGGCAAGGAGAACCCGTTTGAGACAAGCAATTTTTTGATTTTTAATAAAACAAGCAGGAAATAAAACAAGCAGGAAAAACCAACTTGCTTTCCCTGCTCTAAACTGTATCGGTTTCAGAGTGGATTACCAATCCCTGAAATGAACAAAAAATTATGAAATTGTTTGAGAATTTGCCTACAGAACTTGCTCAACCTCAGCAATTTCCGGAATCGTCTCTCGCAGCTTGCGCTCAATTCCCATTTTCAAGGTCATCGCGGAGCTAGGGCAGGAACCACAAGCTCCCTGTAGCCGCAACCGGACAATGGGCCCATCCAGTTCAACTAATTCTACGTTGCCGCCATCGGACATCAGGTAAGGACGTAATTCATCTAAGACTCTTTCGACGTTTTCCGATGTCAGTTCCATTGTTTGCATAATTCACCTTGCGATCGATCGCGTTGATATCCCTAGTATTGCTACTCCCATTGTAGTAAAGAGGTTCACCGAGAGAGGCAAAGGGCGATCGGATGTTTGAATTGGGATTTGTCGAGAGGAGGTATTGAGTGCAAGGAAGGAATGTAAAAAAGGTAGGCATTGCCTACCTTCCTGTTATGGCTAACTCAATTTCAAAGCCCGTCCCTTGTAGTGGATATTGTCTCGCTTGATCCCCTCAGTCCTCAGTCCTCTCCTATACAACCGCAGGCTGTAGCAGCTTGACGTTAGAGAAGCTAAACTCCGTTACGGGGGCATCTTCATCTTCGGCTGAAACAATAATGCGCTGGGTCAGAATGAAGTAATTGCCAATTTTTTCGTAATTATCTTCAAAATCTGTTTGGGGAGCTTTCTGTTCCCCTGTTTTGGGGTCATGGTAGATCGAGTCATACCGATGGGATAGATAGCCTTCTCCTGTGTTGTGGCTGCTGAAGGTGTTGATCGTCACCACAATGCCGTGAATGTGGCGATGCACCATACAAACTTCGTTATTGCGGACTTTGTAGCGATCGCCCTCTGCCTTGCCCCCAACGATAACTTCGATCGCCCCAGACTCGTCCTTTTCACCGAACGAGAAGGTATTTTTGCCATGGGTTTCCTCAAAGGTACGACGAATCCGGTGAATGGCAATTTCACGCAGTTGTCCAATAATTTCCTGCTTGGCTGTTTCGTCAGCCACTTCTGAAACCTCAACGCTGAGGTCTGAGTTAACGCGCACCTTTCCGGTGTACACTTCGTTGTCACGCTTTAGCGTCACGTCTGCTGTATAACCAGGGAAGCTTTTGTCCCAGGTATATCGATTCTCGTAGGCAGACTGCATTAGTTTGCGAGCGTCCATTTGCTCAGCCATCTAGATCCCTCTTCAGACGACAGTTTCTAGTTTAGGAG
>PVWD01000363.1 GCA_003003615.1 filamentous cyanobacterium CCP2
GGATTCGCCTTGCTATCTCTCACCAATGGAAAATCCAAGTTTTTCAGTTCTTATCAAGTTTGCCTGACCCGCAACCTGCCGTTGCCTCCAAGCGACAACAGGAGGATTCTTTTAGTCGCGAATTCACTGTCCTTAGCCGCATTCCAGCTTCTTAGTTTTGTCAGTCAAGCAGGGATTGCTGCTCAATGTCTAGAACATGGTTGGATATTAGTGACTGATGATACTGATTTTGATTATTTGGATGGATTGATATTAGAGCATTGGTAGCGAGGCTAAATATGTGTCTATGTCACCCCATAATGCGTTGTTGGTGCGGACGGAACGGAAGTTATCTGTGGATGTTCAGTGTTGTCTGCTGCCGCATAACTTCGACGTTAGGCTACTTCACCCGCTGATGAGATGTATCAGAATAAATGCTGTGAAATAGTTGATAGAGACTTGTAATTGTTTCCTCTTTTGCTGATGTCTTTCCTTGCGAAATCGTTTCGAGAAAGCGAAAGCAGGTGGCAGTGAATAGCGTCATGGCGACCAATTCTATTCAAAACCACCAACCTGCTCTAATCCCTTAAACCCAAGTCATGGTAGCGTTTCAAGGCTAGAAGGCACTAGCTGTCGGACGAACAATCATTTCATTAACATCCACATCATCGGGCTGGGATACAGCATATAAAACGGCTCTGGCGATCGCATCCGGGGTTAGGGCAGTTTTACGAAATTCTTTCAATGCCTCTTGTGCCGAATCCTCTGTGATGTCAGAACCCAGCTCTGTTTCCACGACACCCGGAGAGATCGTGGTCACGCGGATATTTTTCGATTCCTGTCTCAGTCCTTCGGAGATCGCCCAAACCGCGTATTTGGTTGCACAGTAGACGGCACCAGTCGGGACTACCACATGGGCACCGATGGATGCGGTGTTGATAAATTGACCGCCGCCTTGCGCTTCCATGATCGGCAAACCGGCTGCAATGCCATTCAATACGCCGTTAATGTTGACGTTGATCATGTTGTCCCATTCTTCAACTTTGAGGGCATTCATGGGAGACAAAGGCATGACACCCGCGTTATTAAAAATGACATCAATTCGACCAAATGTATCTTTGGCAAAGTGAATAAAAGCTTTCATATCCTCACGATCGGCAACGTTCACCGTTTTGAATACTGCCGAGCCACCCTGCTGTCGAATCTCCTCAACAATCTTTTCTAGCCTTTCTGTACGCCGTGCCCCCAGAACCACCTTTGCGCCGTTTTCAGCCAGTAATTTGGCAGTGGCTTCACCAATGCCGCTACTCGCTCCAGTGATAGCAATGACTTTGTTTTCTACGTTTAACATAGCGATTTTCCTTCTTATCTCGATTGGTTTGAATTAGAGAAACATGCCGCCAGAGATTTCAATTCTCTGAGCATTAACCCATCGGTTGTCTTCGGAAAGTAAAGATGCGATCGCCCCACCAATATCATCGGGAAGACCAACGCGACCTAAAGCCGTTTGCGAGGCAATGAAGCTGTTAATCTCTGGATTATCACGCACTACACCCTCACCAAAGTCTGTTTCAATCGCGCCGGGAGCCACTACATTCACTGCAATCTGTCTGTGTCCTAATTCCTTCGCCAGGTATCGAGTCAACACCTCGATCGCCCCCTTCATCGCGCCGTAAGCGGCATAGCCGGGTAGGGCAAAACGGGCAAGACCAGAGGAAATATTGACAATTCGTCCACCATCCTTAATCAACGGTAGAAGTTTCTGGGTGAGGAAGAAAACACCCTTCACATGAATGTTCATTAAGCGATCGAATTCTTCTTCCGTTGTTTCTGCAAACGGTGCGTAAACACCAATTCCGGCGTTGTTAACCAGGAAATCAAACTGTTCTGTTTGCCAGTTGTCCTGGAGTGATTGCTTAATTTGTGCCGCGAAATCGTCAAAGGTTTTGGTGTTAGAGGTATCCAGTTGCAATGCAACCGCTTTACCACCCATGTCTGCGATCGCAGAGACGACATTTTTTGCTTCTGCCTCATTGCTGCGATACGTCACGATGACATCAACCCCTTTTTTGGCAAGTGCTAAAGCAGTATTTCTGCCCAACCCTCGGCTTGACCCTGTTACCAAAGCAATCCTTGTTGTGTCTTGTGCCATTGCCTTATCCTTTCATTACTCTCTTGGCATGGGTTCATCATAGGTTGAAGAAATGGGGTTTCCAATACACAAACCTCGCATATTATTGCCTAATTCTCTCAGGCAAGAGGTTGGCAAGGAAGAACGTTCTCTATAATGGGCGCATGGGAACGGTTAAATCAGCCAGGAAACCAGCATGATAATTGAAACACTGAAGCAGCGTACAGCCATGAGTGCATGTCAAGAACTGGCAGCATTGGTGGCACAGTACACCGACGACAAGGGAAACGGTGCCCATCAAACTGCGATCAGTCAATTAGAATTCATGCGGGAATCGTCTGCTTCCACAGCAATCTGCGGTGTCTCTGAACCGATTCTCGCGATCGTGATTCAGGGTAGAAAAGAAGCACTGCTGGGTGAGGAAACGTATCAGTATGGTGCCGCTCAGTATCTTGTCGTCTCGGTGGATTTGCCGCTGAGTGGATTTGTGACAGAGGCAACGCCAGACAAGCCGTACTTAGGATTTAAGTTGAATTTAGACCCGGTTCAACTCTGTGACATTATTGCTCAAATTCAACCCAACACGGGGAAGAAAGAAAGCTCGGTCAGAGGCTTGTTTGTTAGTAACGCTGATGTCTCGTTAATCGATTGCGCCATTAGACTGACACGGCTGCTGGATACGCCGCAGGATATTCCGTTTCTGGCACCGATGATAATTCACGAAATCTATTACCGTCTTTTGATCGGTGAACAAAGCGAAGCAGTTCGTCAGATCGCGACATCCGGCAGCACCATGCAGCGCATTGCTGAGGTCATTAAACTGCTCAAGGCTAATTTTACAGAGCCGTTACGAGTGGAGGACTTGGCTGAGCAAGCCAATATGTCTGTTGCATCCTTCCACCGCCATTTTAAGAAAGTGACTGCAATGAGTCCGCTGCAATATCAGAAACAATTGAGGCTCCTGGAAGCGCGTCGGCTGCTGCTGATTGAAAACGCCGATGCGACCCATGCAGCCTATCAGGTCGGGTATGAAAGTCCTTCACAGTTTAGCCGAGAATATTCCCGGATGTTTGGAGCACCACCCATCAAAGATATTGAGCGTTTACGGATAGCTTGAATCGTCTCTGTCCCGTTCGTGTTTAGATTATTCGTGTTTAAATTAAACGTTGGCTGAATGCGATCGCCGCCTAACCAGTCGCTGTAACAGACGGAGCCAAAATTCTGATGATATGTTGAGCTTGGTCGTTGGGCGGACTAGGCTACCAGTGAGGCTGTAGTTTGAAGCTAATCTGTTAGAGTTCAGGATTCAGACAAAACTTCCTCGTTCAGTTTGCTTAGTTTGGCAACGAGATAAGTTTTGATTGCGTCTAGTTGCCGTGTTTTCTCGACAATTTCTTCGATCTTGCGCTCAACGATTTTGATTTGATCTTGCTTAGATATTGCGCCACTTCCCAAATCATCAAGCAATTGTTTAATTTCATTGAGCGTAAATCCCAGTCCTTTGCCTTGAGCAATCATCAGGAGGCGTTCCACTGTTTCTGGGTTGTACTCTTTATAAAATCTTGTTCCTGCACGCCGATCGCTTGCAGCAATTAGTCCCATTTTCTCGTAAAAACGAATTGTGTCTTTTGATAACCCTGTTTTCTTAGACAGTTCCCCGATCAGCATAGAGTAACCTTGAGCTTCTAGAACCCACTTGACTGTGGAGTATACTCCATAGTTTACGCTGCTTGATATCAACATTTAGACTTCTGGTAGTAATATCCAAAAATGAGTAAGACTGTTTTGATTACAGGTGCTTCGAGTGGTATTGGTGAGGCAACTGCAAAATATTTTCTTCAAAAAGGTTGGAATGTGTCAGCAACGATGCGATCGCCAATGCAGGCAGGCAATTGGACGAAAACAGAGAAGGTCATTTGCCCTCGTTTGGATGTCACATCTTCTGAAACGATAGAAATGGCATTCCGCGAAACGATCGAACATTTTGGGCGAATCGATGTATTGGTAAACAATGCAGGATACGCACTTATGGGCCCGATCGAAGGCGTTACACCGGAGCAACTAGAGCGTCAGTTTCAAACGAATGTCTTTGGACTCGTGTCAACCATTCAAACAGTCCTTCCAATCATGCGGCAACAAGGCAATGGCACAATTGTTAATGTTGCTTCCATTGGGGGTCGTCTTGCTTTCCCGCTTGCTTCCTCATACCATGCAACAAAATGGGCTGTGGAAGGACTTTCTGAAGCTTTACGCTATGAGTTGCGTCAGTTTAAGATTCAAGTCAAGATTATTGAACCGGGTGGAATTCGGACAAATTTCATCCATCGTGGTTCAACCTGGACAAGCCACCCAAAGTACACCAATCTGATTCAGCGTGTAAAGCAGTTCAGTGGGAGTTTGAATGATTCATTGCCTGGCCCCGAAGGAGTGGCGAAAACGATTTACAAAGCAGCAACCGATCGCTCGGAAAGGTTGCGATATTCGCCGCACGGTGAAGCTTTTTTGCTGATGCACGCTGTTCTTCCTGATTTTTTGTGGCGATCGCTGGTTACACGTATGATGCTTGGAACAGGTTGAGTCCATTTGAATGGACTTTATTGTATAGCCTGCAATTCATTCGCAGGTGGTCTAGCAGATGAGCCGACACAGTGAAATTTACAGTTCCTTGGTCGTCAGAGAGAGCTACAATTATCCAGCCATTTCAATGCCCCGATGATTCGCTGTTGCCCACTGCCGCGAACAATTAAATACCTTTCAAGACGATAATCCCAACCAATCATTCATCTCATGCACTAACCATTGCCGCTCCGAAACCGCCAGCGTTGGTGCAAACCCGCCAAACTTATACTCCTGCGCCCCTGCCTGAATCGCCACCGTTGTCACGGGTTGCTCATTCACCTTCATATTTTCCTGACTCAGAAACACACTCTGAATTGCCGCCGTTTGTCCCTGCTGTTGCCGATAGCGAATTCCAAACAGCCGCCACTCCATTAAAAACAAATCCCGATCGAACCTTAGCCGAGTTTCCCCAAAGGCAGGCATCACAAGAATCACCAGCGGAAACAGCCCCGCAATCCAAAAAATTAGAATAAACGGAAACGCAAATATCCCAAACGGAATCGTAATTCCATACCAAATCGTCAGCCACATAATCAAAAACGCATCGCCGCCGCGCACCCCCCGCCCCGGAATCCGAATGTCTAGCTCACTTCTCGATCGCCGCAGTTCCACCTGACTTCCATAGGGCTTTTGCGTTGCCAACGCCCCCTTCGTTTGCGGATTCATCAACGCCTCAAGGGCCGATCGCACCGTGGAAAATCTTTGCTCTAAATCTGGTTCCACCAACCGTTCTATCCACCGCAAAAACGCTGGACTGATGTTGACATAATCCCGAAACTGAAGCTTCAAATTTCGCTGTGGCAAATCCGCCGGAGCAATCCCTGTTAGCAAATGCGCCAATGAAGCCCCTAACGCATATAAATCCGAGGACTCCACTGCCCGCCCGCCAAACTGCTCGATCGGCGTATAGCCATAGGTTCCCACCACCGTAAACGTCGCACCCTCTTTAATTGCCCGATCCTGCACTGCCCCAAAATCAATTAAATAAATTTGATTATCATCCCCCAAAATCAGATTGCTCGGCTTAATATCGCGATGCAACACCACAGGATTCAGCCCGTGCAAATAAATCAAAATCTGCAACACCTTCACCGCGATCGATTTGACCTCATCCTCCGAGAATCTGCGCCCCTCGCCCATCAATTCCCGCAACGATCGC
>PVWD01000364.1 GCA_003003615.1 filamentous cyanobacterium CCP2
CCCTTGGCTGCATCTGGTCGATCGCCGATGAAGCCCACATCACGCTTCTGGGAGTCCATCCTGAGTACCGCCACCAGGGGTTAGGGCAGTTCATGCTGTACGCCCTTTTGCAGGCAGCCCACAAACGAGAGCTAAAGTGGGCAACGCTGGAAGTCCGGGTTTCTAACCAGGCGGCGATCGACCTGTATAAAAAATTTAATTTTCAAGAGGTCGGCATCCGCAAACGCTATTACCACAATCAGGAGGACGCGCTTATCCTCTGGCTCAACGGCTTACAGAGTCCAGAATTTCGCCAAACGTTGAAAGACTGGAAGCAGCAAATTGGCGATCGATTGGAGCAGGCAGGATGGAAGGTAAGGGGCGTTGGGGAGTCGGGAGTCGGGAGTCGAGAGTCGGGGAAGATGGGCAAAGGAGGGTAAGGTGCAGACGCTTGCCACTCCTGGCTTTTACAGCCCCCTTTCACTCTTTTTCGCTTACCTCTAATCGCCCATCTCTGACTCCAATCTCCAACCTCCATTTTTATTCCCTCTTGACTTCTTTCCCGTTTTTCATAAAAATCAGCCTTCGGGACTAGAAATTGTGATTTAGCGATCGATTTTTTATCCCTACGGTATTCCTCCTCCACATCACACATCCAATCAAATTGGGCAACCCAATTAGGGATTTCTTGAGCTAACCTTCGGTGATCCCTACCTTCTTCCTGCTGTTCGCTTATAACAGCTTGAGGATTCTCCTATGTTAAAATCAGCGTACCGGCACGCACCAGGTGATAAAGGAACGCCATGTTTGAACGCTTCACAGAAAAAGCCATTAAGGTGATCATGCTTGCCCAGGAGGAAGCTCGCCGCCTGGGACACAACTTTGTGGGCACCGAACAGATCCTCCTGGGTCTGATTGGGGAGGGGACGGGTGTCGCCGCCAAAGTACTGAAGTCAATGGGTGTCAATCTAAAAGATGCTCGGATCGAGGTTGAGAAAATCATCGGTCGGGGCTCAGGTTTTGTCGCCGTTGAAATCCCATTTACCCCACGTGCTAAGCGAGTTCTAGAGCTGTCTCTGGAGGAAGCTCGCCAGCTTGGTCATAACTATATCGGCACCGAACACCTTCTTTTGGGTTTAATTCGCGAAGGTGAAGGGGTCGCAGCACGAGTCCTGGAAAACTTGGGGGTAGACCTATCTAAGGTCAGAACTCAGGTGATTCGGATGTTAGGCGAAACGGCTGAAGTCTCCACGGGCGGCAGTCAGGGACGCACAAAAACGCCAACATTGGATGAGTTCGGCTCAAACCTGACCCAGATGGCAGCCGAAGGTAAGCTTGACCCAGTCGTTGGTCGTCAGAAAGAAATTGAGCGCGTCATTCAAATCCTCGGTCGGCGTACCAAGAACAACCCTGTTCTCATTGGTGAACCCGGTGTAGGTAAAACGGCGATCGCAGAAGGGCTAGCTCAGCGTATCTCCAACGGCGATATTCCAGATATCCTGGAGGAAAAGCGCGTCGTTACGTTAGATATCGGACTTTTAGTTGCTGGAACCAAGTACCGAGGCGAATTCGAGGAACGCCTCAAGAAAATCATGGATGAAATCCGCCAGGCTGGAAATGTCATCCTGGTGATTGACGAGGTTCATACCCTCATCGGTGCAGGTGCGGCAGAAGGTGCGATCGATGCTGCCAATATCCTTAAGCCTGCCTTGGCACGCGGTGAGCTTCAGTGTATTGGTGCCACCACGCTGGATGAATACCGTAAGCACATTGAACGAGATGCCGCCCTAGAGCGTCGCTTCCAGCCCGTGATGGTGGGTGAACCTTCCGTTTCAGAAACGATCGAAATCTTGCACGGTCTGCGCGATCGCTATGAGCAGCACCATCGCCTTAAGATTTCCGACGAAGCCCTGGATGCAGCAGCGAAGCTTTCCGATCGCTATATTTCCGATCGGTATCTGCCTGACAAGGCGATCGATCTAGTTGACGAAGCAGGCTCCCGCGTTCGGTTGATTAATTCCCAACTGCCCCCAGCAGCAAAGGAACTCGACAAAGAATTGCGTCAAGTTCGTAAGGACAAAGATGATGCCGTTCGCAATCAGGACTTTGATCGGGCAGGAGAACTGCGCGATCGGGAAATGGAAATTAAGTCGGAAATTCAGGCCATCATCAAAAACCGCAAGTCTGAAGGCTCTGAACAGGATGACCAGCCGATCGTCGGTGAAGAGGACATTGCCCAAATCGTGGCTTCCTGGACGGGCATTCCGGTGAATAAGCTAACCGAATCTGAGTCTGAAAAACTGCTGCACATGGAAGACACCCTACGGCAGCGGATGGTCGGACAGGAAGAGGCAGTCAAAGCCGTTTCCCGCGCCATTCGTCGAGCAAGGGTTGGCTTGAAAAATCCCAACCGTCCGATCGCTAGCTTTATCTTCTCTGGGCCAACTGGAGTCGGTAAAACTGAATTGGCGAAGTCCCTTGCGGCTTACTTCTTCGGCTCTGAAGAAGCGATGATCCGTCTGGATATGTCTGAGTTCATGGAGCGGCACACCGTTTCTAAGCTGATCGGTTCGCCTCCAGGATATGTCGGTTACAACGAAGGGGGGCAGCTAACGGAAGCCGTCCGTCGTCGTCCTTACACCGTTGTCCTGTTTGACGAAATTGAAAAGGCGCACCCAGATGTCTTCAACATGCTGCTGCAAATCTTGGAGGATGGTCGTTTGACCGATGCCAAGGGTCGCACAGTAGACTTCAAGAACACCTTAATCATCATGACTTCCAACATTGGTTCTAACGTGATTGAGAAGGGTGGCGGTGGTCTTGGCTTCGAGATTTCCGATACCGATGATGCGGCAGAATCACAATACAACCGGATTCGATCGCTGGTACTGGAAGAACTCAAGCGTCCATTCCGTCCTGAGTTCCTCAACCGGGTTGACGAAATCATTGTCTTCCGTCAGTTGATCAAGGACGAGATCAAGCAAATTGCCAACATCTTGTTGAAGGAAGTCTTCGGTCGTTTGGCAGAGCAGGGCATTACGCTGGAAGTGACACCGAAGTTCATGGAACGGTTGGTGGAAGAGGGCTACAATCCCAGCTATGGTGCGCGTCCACTGCGTCGAGCCATCATGCGTTTGTTAGAAGATTCTCTGGCAGAGGAAATTCTTTCCGGGCGTGTGAAGCACGGTGATACCGCACTGGTAGACATCAACGAAGATGGGCAGGTGCAAATCCGCGTTGAACAAACACGAGAGCAACTGCTCCCTCAGACAGCAGATCAGGTGTAGCTTGAATCCAGTTGTTTGAATTTTAGACAGCTCTAAATTGAAAACGGTGATAGTTTGATCAACAGTCGGCTATTGCCGTTTTTGCTTTTGAAGTTTAATGTTATGGCTCTTAATTTGACCGATCGCCTTCCCCCCGACACCTCCAGTCCAGTCCAGTTCACCCTTTCCCTCACGGCAGAAGAACGCACCCGATCGCGCCATTACTTTGAAACCGATGAAGGGCAAGGCGTTTATCTGCGTTTACCCAGAGGTATCGTACTAAGACATGGAGAATTGCTGCGATCGGAGGATGGAAAAACTTTGGTGCGCGTTCTGGCCAAACCGGAACCCGTCATGACTGTTACTGCCCCAACCGCCCTCGACTTATTGCGAACAGCCTATCATCTGGGTAATCGTCATGTTGCGCTTGAAGTGACAGAAAGCTATCTCAGACTCTCACCTGATCCGGTGTTGAAAACCATGCTGGAACAGTTGGGAGTGCAGGTGACAGAAACGATCGCCCCCTTTGAACCGGAAGCAGGAGCCTATGGACACAGGCACACCCATTCCAAGCCTGGAGATCCCAAGTCTGAAAAGGATTCAGCCCACCATAGTCATCATCCTCACGGCTGACTGTAGCAATGGCATATGACAACCTCTGCAAATTCCTCTCTGAAAAGTATCCCGATCGCTTTGCCACTTGGCTCCTGGGCGAAACCCCGACCTCCGTTCGCGTTCTCAAAACAGAGTTAAGCATTGAACCCATTCGCGCAGATTTCATTACCTTTTTGGCGACCCACGATCGAATTTTGCATCTAGAATTTCAGGTCAAATTGACAACGGAACCACCCCTCCCCCTGCGAATGCTGGATTATTGGGTAAGGCTCTAGACGTTATCAATTGCCCATTACGCAAATCGTGATTTTGTTGAAACCACCCAGCGATGATAGCCAGATTGAAACTTGCTTTCAAGTGGAATGAACTCGCCATGAGTATGAGATAGTGCGGCTATGGGAAGAATCGCCAGAGAGATTACTTCAAGATCCAGCTCTGATGCCATTGGCTTGTTTGGCAGCAGCCGATCGCCCGGAGCAGTTACTTCGTCGTGTTGTTCAGGAGGTCAGTAAGATAGAAGCAGAGGAACTGCGGCAAGAAGTGTATGCCTGCACGCAAGTATTGGCAGGATTAAAGTCCACTAAACAGCAGATTCAACAAATTTTTAGGAGTCGATCGATGCGGGAATCAGTCGTTTATCAGGAAATTTTGCAGGAAGGACGACAAGAAGGACGGCAAGAAGGAGAAATTGCCATCATCTTACGCCAATTGAGCCGCCGGATGGGAGAAGTGCCAACAGAGGTACAAGAGCAGATTCAGCGTTTAGGAATTCCACAGCTAGAGGCGTTGGGAGAAGCGTTGCTGGATTTTGCTACAGTGGAGGATTTACTGCATTGGCTGGAATTGGCTGTTCGGTAGACCGGCATACGCTCATCATCAAAAGGCGATCGTCTGGTAATCAAGAATCCGAAAGGGGCGATCGATTCCTGGCACGAGGGACGTACCACAAAAAATCTTCGTCCAAGAGATTGACGGAACCCTCAGAATTCACTACGCTATTCGATTAAGGCGACAAAATAACCCTGGTGTTGTGTGAGTCGTCTGGATCTCAGAAGCTTAGCGTGACCAAGCGGTGCGAGAAACACCACTCAGCCACTAACCCGACAGACAAGCTACCAACGAGTCTGTACAGGCTAGGGTTTATTTTAGCTAAGGTTCTGCCAAATCTCAGGTTTTGCCAAAGCTAGGGGAAATTCTGGGCTGGTGGGGACAACTAAACTTCTGAGTTTCTTACCCTAAAAATGCAAAGGAATTCTCATGACAGGCGAAAACTTCATACCCAACTTTGGCAGCGAATCTGACTCGTTGCCCGATCGCGAATCGATTAAACTGATTGCGATCGGCTCTCCCAATGGCGTGAATGAAATCATCCATCAATTACACATTCTCAACTTCCGAGATGCCACCACCTGGAGCCGCTTTTTACCCACTCCAAACCCCAACGAAGTGATGAAAATCAACACCCATTATCGGAGAGTAAATTGAACGACTGAGAACCAATTGAATTGAACGTTGAACAGATTCCTGTACGGGCTTGGCAGTGCCAAGCCCCTTCTCAAAATTGACCTGCCTTAAAACCAATTTGTAAGAAAACAAAGCTGAATATAAAATTGCATGAGATATTTCATCCAGCTTTAACCCTCAAAATCCAAAATCTAAAATCTAAAATGCCCTACCCGATCGCCTCTCTGCTTCATCTGCTGCAACTGGTTAGCCCCGCTTTACCCGTCGGAGCCTATAGCTATTCTGAAGGACTGGAAACCCTAGTTCAGGCAAATAAAATTACAAATTTATCCACCCTGGAGGATTGGCTGGCTCAAGAGCTGCGCTATGGGGCAATTCGTTTAGAGGCGGCTGTGCTGTTGCGAATTTATGATGCTGCTCATTCAAATCAACTCGATCGGCTTTCCTACTGGAATCAGTGGCTATCAGCGTTTCGGGAAACGGAGGAACTGCGGGAGCAAAGCTGGCAAATGGGGCGATCGTTGGTGCGGTTGTTGGGGGATCTGGTGG
>PVWD01000088.1 GCA_003003615.1 filamentous cyanobacterium CCP2
ACTGGGGGGTGTGGTGGGGCTGGGAATCTATGGAGTTGCGAAAATGCTGGATCAGGGAGTGAAAGAAACTCCTGCTCAGGTTTTTGCCCGCATGGAAGAGAAAATTGCCTGGCAAGAAGCCTACATTGCCGCCCTAGTGGAACTAGACGATCTTTTGACGGGAAACGACATCAAACGAAAATTTATTGCGCTTGAAACTGAAGATGAACTCGATCGGCTTAAGGCAGAATTGCAGCGGCAAAATGCTAGAAAAACAGCGATTCCTGCGATTCAGCCAACCACCATTCCGATAAATACAACCCTAAGCTTGCCGATTCTCTCTCAGCCGGAAAATTTTTCTGCAAACGTTTGGCTCTGTACTCACACTTTGAAGCATCATGTGGGTGCCATCAACTCCATTGCCATCAGTCCAGACAGTCAAACGGCGATCGTTGGGGGTGATGATTGCCATGTTTATCTGCTGGATCTTAAAACGGGTGATCGGTTATTTACCATTTCCGGACGGGAACCTGTTTTGTCTGTCGCAGTTCACCCTAAAGGGCAAACCCTGGTTCATGCAGGGTTGGATCAGGTCATTAGCAATTGGAAACTAAACCCAAACACCTTCCTAAATTCTTTTCTAGAATCAGGAAAACCCTATAGCCATCGCAGCTTTGTTTTTCGCTGGCGTTCACACCAAACGGCAACACCTTGACTAGCGGCAGCGCAGACCAGACAATTCGCGTTTGGAATTATGACGATCGCACCTTCATTAAAAAACTGAGGCGGACTCTGACGGGTCATACCGATACTGTTTTTTCAGTTGCAGTCAGCTCTGACGGAAAAACCGTAATTAGTGGGAGTGCCGATCGCACCGTTCGCGTTTGGGATTTGCTGAGTTGGGCAGAACCTCGAATCTTGACTGGGCACGCAGGAGCAGTAAACGCTATCGCGATTCACCCCGATGGGCAAACGATCGCTAGTGGCAGTAATGATGGGACTGTGAGGGTATGGAACTGCAAAACTGGAGAAACGATCGCAGTGTTAACAGCACATTCAGCACCTGTTACAGCTGTCCTGTTCAGTCCGAAAGGCGGAATGTTGATCAGCAGCAGTAAAGATGGGACGATGCGATTTTGGCAAAAGAAAGACCATCAGCAGTGGAAACAGGTATATATTCTTCCGGGTTATGCACCGATCGCCATTTCCCCCGATGAAAAAACACTAGTCAGCAGCAGCAGAAACAACACAATCAAAGTCTGGAGACTAAGACGGTTTTCCAGCTAACCCATGACACAAAAAACTCGACAGTCTCAACGATGAAGCCGTCCTTAACTGAATAATCACTGAAATAAAGTCGGGATGACAGGATTTGAACCTGCGACATCCTGCTCCCAAAGCAGGCGCGCTACCAAGCTGCGCTACATCCCGTTGTTCGATCGTCTACTTTCAGCTTAACTGCCTACTCGCATTGTCTATTCTAGGGCAATTTGTTCAAACCGCAACAAATCGATCGAATTTCCTCCTGATTCTAGCAACGAAATTCCCAGTGAGACAAAATTAGGATGCAGGATTTGATAACAGGAAACAAGTTGAACGCATTACTGATTGCTGGAACCGATGCCAGGGTAGGAAAAACGTTGTTAACCGTGATGTTGGCTGCCTACTGGCAACGATATTATCCAGCCCGCCCCTTAGGAATTTATCACCCCGTCCAATGTGGCAACCGCGAGCTTTATACAAGCTGGTTTTCCCTGGAGCAGACCGCCGAAGAAACGAATCCACTGCACTTCCAGGCTCCCCTTGTGCCGCCGATCGCAGCGGAACGCCAAGGAGAACGGGTGAAATTAAAATCGCTTTGGCAATCCTTTGAACACCTGAGCCAGCAAAAAGAATTTGTGTTGATGGATTCCTGGGGAGGGTTGGGTTCACCGATGACCCGTGAAACTACCCTGGCAGATTTAGCCTGGGATTGGCGGCTTCCAGTGGTGTTGGTGGTTCCTGTAAGTCCAGGAACGATCGCCCAAGCAGTCGCTAATGTAACCCTGGCAAAGTTTGCGCGGGTCAACCTGAAAGGGCTAATTCTCAACTGCATTCACCCTTGCCATAAGCATGAACTAGAAGACTGGGCAGAGGTTGACCTCCTCCAAGGGCTGACGAATAAACCTGTTTTAGGCTGTATCCCGCACTTAGAAGACCCCACCGACTTAAACAAGCTGGTACAGGTCGCATCCGACTTGAACTTAGAGCGGTTGATCCCTCTGCACTAGTGCCAAACTAATGCCAAGTTGCGTTGCCACTCTGTGAAGTGTCCTACTCGGTGATATTGCTTTTCTGGCAAAGCCCTATAGTTATGAATGTGTGAGGATGAACAGAAACTAGTCCAAAAGCCCTCGGAGTCGAAACACGGAAAGACGTCTGGGGGCTTTTGTCATGTCAAGATTTTTGGGTTGCAATGCTTCTAACCTTTTCGATCGCCATCGCTCCACAGCACCAGGGGAACAATGTCCGATCGCGCGGTCAGCTCCAAATCACGGTAAATCGCAGCACTTAAAGTATGGGCTGGAACTTGCTCGAACCCTAAACGCTTGTAAAATGCGATCCGCTCTGGACGGCAAGCCAGGTAAAGCGGTTTGAGAGCTGCTTGAGTCACTCGCCTGACAAGGTGGGTTCCAATGCCTTGTCTGCGCCAAGGGATGGCAATCAGCACATTGTAGAGCGTTGAATAATTTTTATAGCGACACAGCTTTGCACAGCCGATCAGCCGCCCTCTGTGTTCTACGACCCAAAACTGTGGCCAATCATCCGATACAGTGAAGCGGAAGAACAAACTCATCATCCCCATGCCAACGATCGCCCCAACCCCCAGCAGCGCCCGGATACTGGCTGCAAGCCCCCCTGCCGGAAACAGGATGAGATGGAGTCCAAGGGCAATCACCCCGCCCAAGATCGCCCATCCTAAGACTTGGACTGAAGGTGGAATTGGAATGGACTGCTCTCGGATAAAAGTTTGCAGGAGGATGCGGAGTTGTCGTTGGTCTGAGCGGTTTGCCGGACGAATCGTGTAATGAATGGGAACAGGAGCAGCCATGTCTTGTCAGGTCAGGGAAGGCAGCATGCGGGTAAACAATCCGCTACTTTAGAAGAAGACTTGAAAATGAAAACTTAGGTATTTGGCGTTTTAACAATACAGCTAAAAAGCATAACGTATGGCAATGGTTTCTACTCCTCTGGCATCGGCTCAAACAACATCAATTCGCCCCGAAATTCAGGCGTTGCAGGCTCAGCTTGTAGAATGGCGCAGAAAACTTCATCAGAAGCCAGAACTTGGCTTTCGAGAACGCATTACGGCGGAGTTTGTTTCCCAGAAGCTGACGGAATGGCAAATTCCTCACGAAACGGGAATTGCTCAAACTGGTATTGTGGCGATCGTCTCTGGTCATAAGCCTGGCCCTGTTCTAGCCATTCGAGCCGATATGGATGCACTGCCGATTCAGGAGGAGAATCAAGTTCCCTACCGATCGCAGCATGACGGCATTATGCATGCCTGCGGTCACGATGGACACACGGCCATTGCCTTGGGCACGGCATATTATCTTTCCCAGCATCCAGACCAGTTTAACGGCACAGTGAAGATAATCTTTCAGCCTGCGGAAGAAGGCCCCGGCGGAGCTAAACCCATGATTGAGGCAGGCGTATTGCAGAACCCAGATGTGGATGCCATCATCGGGCTGCACTTGTGGAATAATCTGCCGGTGGGCACAGTGGGTGTGCGGGAAGGGGCATTGATGGCGGCAACCGAGCTGTTTCGCTGTGTGGTGCGCGGGAAAGGCGGGCATGGCGCGATGCCTCACCAAACCGTAGATTCCATTGTAGTGAGTGCTCAAATTGTCAATGCCCTTCAGGCAATCGTGGCGCGGAATGTTGATCCTTTAAAGTCGGCAGTGGTGACGGTGGGAGCACTTCATGCGGGTCATGCCCATAATGTAATTGCGGCCTCGGCTGAGTTAAAGGGCACTGTGCGGTATTTTGATCCCAACCTGGCAGACTTTTTTGATCAGCGAATTGAGCAAATCATTGCCGGGATTTGTCAAAGCTATGGAGCCAGCTACGAGTATGAATATCGCAAGCTCTATCCACCTGTGATGAATGATTCTAAGATTGCTGAGTTGGTGCGATCGACGGCTGAATTGGTGATTGAAACTCCTGCCGGAGTAGTGCCAGAGTGCCAGACAATGGGCGGTGAAGATATGTCTTTCTTCCTTCAGGAAGTGCCTGGCTGTTACTTCTTCCTGGGATCTGCTAACGCTGCAAAAGGGCTTGCCTACCCCCATCATCATCCCCGCTTCGACTTTGATGAAACAGCCCTCAGCACGGGCGTAGAAATTTTTGCTCGCTGTGTGGAAACCTATTGTCGGTAAAACCGATCGTCGGTATTTGAGCTTTCGTTTCCCCTGCGCCCTATAGTTATAAAGATAAACCCCGTCACAGGAGGCACCTATGTTTGGTCTTGGCTGGCCCGAAGTGTTAATTATTTTACTTGCCGCTGTCCTGATCTTTGGCCCAAAAAAGATCCCGGAATTTGGAAGTGCCTTGGGAAAGACGCTGCGCGGGTTTAAGGAAGAAATGGATACTCCGTCAGAAGAAGATGAAGTGGAATACGATCGCGAATATGATCAGGATGCTTAGGGAGGGGAATTGGGAGTGGGGAGTGGGAATTGCTCAGATTTTGCACCAGCGTCATCCCTGCTCTGTAATCTATTGCGGGCTAATGGCTCACACCCGTTGAAATGGGAGTTGAGAATTTAATCCGATAATGATGCCCATCCCCTGACTGGGCGGGCAAGACTTCGGCTTGAGTTCAGTCGAAACGCTGCCCACCCCACAAGACAAGACAATTTCCCGATCGTTTTCTTAATTTCCATCAGCGGAAAACTGGGAAAGTGCAGGATGTAAGAATTCCCCATTCCCCATCACCCACCCGACTGCACATATTCCTCTGAGCCAGCCTCCACATGGGTGGTTTGGCCGTTGGCTTGGGGTAGCTCGGCAACGGGGGAAGAAATAGGTGTTGTATTGGCTTCAATCGCCGGTGAGGCAGCCACACTCGGTTTAGGATTACGGGCTTCAATGAGTTCGATCGCCCGACTCACACTCTCCGGCAAAATCACCACTAGGCTGTCCTTGGGGGCATTGTCCAGAGCTGTATTGATGGCTTCTGTCTCATTCAAAATGGTTTCATAGGAAACCGTTGAATTTGCTAGCTGAATCCCCTGCCGGATCAGTTCAGCCGCATCGCCTCTGGGACGACCCCGGTTATCATCATCTTCTTTGACGTAAATCCGATCGAACATTTCCGCCGAGAGCTTGCCCAGCGTCACAAAATCTTCATCGCGTCGATCGCCTGGCCCACCAATCACCCCGATGCACTCACCGGGCCAATTTTGCACAAATCCGGCCAATGCCTCGTAGCTGTGGGGATTATGAGCATAGTCCACCATTGCATGGAACTCGCCCAAGTTAAACAAATTCATCCGTCCAGGCGTTTGTCCGGCGGAGGGCTGGAAGGTGGCTAGAGCCGTGCGGATATCCTCTAAGTTAATGCCGTGGGCAAACGCGGCAAGGCTGGCTGCTAATGCATTGGCTATCATAAATGGGGCCCGTCCACCCATTGTCAGGGGCACGTTAGCCGCCTGCTCAATTCGTAGTGTCCAGTCGCCCTTGAGGATGGATAAATAACCATTTTCATAAACGGCTGCTAAGCCGCCCTGCTGTGTGTGAGTCTGCACCAGTTCGTTGTTGGGGTTCATGGAAAAGTAGGCAACCTGAGCCTTAACCCGTTCTGCCATCCCTGCCACAAGGGGATCGTCTGCATTCAGAATGGCATAACCATTCGGACGAGCCGTTTCCGCCACCACGCTCTTCAAATGCGCCAAATCTTCAACCGTTTCAATGTCGCCAATGCCTAAATGATCCGCTGCCACATTCAGCACGATCGCCACATCGCATTCATTAAAGCCTATGCCCGATCGCAAAATGCCACCCCTTGCCGTTTCCAGCACCGCCACCTCAACCGTCGGGTCTTGCAAAATCACCTGGGCACTTTGCGGGCCGGTCGTGTCTCCTTTTTCGACCAGGTAGCCCCCCAGATAAATACCGTCTGTGGTGGTGTAGCCAACCGTTTGCCCTGTTTGTTTGACAATGTGAGCCAGCAGGCGCGTGGTGGTGGTTTTGCCGTTCGTTCCAGTGATGGCCAAAATGGGAATCCGGGAAGGTGTTCCTGGGGGAAACAGCATCTCCAGGACGGGTTCTGCTACGTTGCGCGGGATGCCTTCACTGGGGCAGAAATGCATTCGGAAGCCAGGAGCCGCATTTACTTCCACAATCACCCCATCCACTTCGCGCAGCGGCCGGGAAATATCCGATGTGACCACATCAATTCCAGCAATATCCAAGCCGATAATTTTCGCCACGCGCTGGCAAAGCCAAATGTTTTCAGGGTGAATTTGATCTGTGCGATCGATCGCAATTCCGCCTGTACTCAGGTTGGCAGTGGCCCGCAGATAGCAGATTTCACCTGGTTCCAGGATAGTATCCAAATCGTAGCCTTGGCGTTCCAGCAGTTCCCAGGAGGTGCGGTCTAGCTCAATCCGGGTGAGGATATTCGCGTGGCCATCTCCCCGACGGGGATCGCGGTTAGTTTCTTCAATTAATTCGGCGATCGTAGAGCGACCATCCCCCACCACATGGGCTGGGACTCGTTCCGCCACTGCAATCACCTTGCCACCCACCACCAGCACCCGATGATCTCGTCCGGTGTAGTAGCGTTCCACAATCACACCCTTTGACACTTCTTTGGCTGCATCGTAGGCATCCTCCGCCAGATCCCAGGAATTAATGTTAATTGTGATGCCTCGCCCGTGGTTCCCATCCAGCGGCTTAATCACAATGGGATACCCACCCACATCCTCGATCGCCCGTTCCAGTTCATCCAGGTAATAAATCACTGTGCCGCGCGGTACTGGCACTCCAGAGTCCCGCAGAACTCGCTTAGTGCCCTCCTTGTCACAGGCTAGCTCTACGCCCAAGATGCCTGTCCGACTGCTCAAGGTTGCCTGAATCCGCTTTTGGTGAACCCCATAGCCCAGTTGAATCAGTGCTCGGGCCCCTAGCTGCATCCAGGGGATTCCTCGAATTTCCGCCTCACGCACAATGTTTTCAGTACTTGGGCCAAGGGAAGACTGAAGCGCAAAATCCCGCAGGTCTACTAAATCTTGCTCCAGTTCTCCAGGGGGGTAGGTTCCCGTTTCAATAATGCTTTGGCATAGGCGCACAGCCGCCCTCGCTGCATATCGACCCGCTTGCTCATCAACATACTCAAACACCACCTGATACACGCCAGGCGTTGCCGTTTCCCTGGTGCGCCCAAAGCCAACGGGCATCCCGGCTAGGGTTTGTAACTCCAACGCAACATGTTCCACAATATGGCCCATCATTGTGCCGTTTCGTACCCGATCGAGAAACCCACCCCGATGCCCTGGAGAGCAGTGATGTTCAACGAGGCTCGGCAACACCTCCACTAGCCCGTCATAAAAACCGGATATTTCATTAGATGGCGTATCTGCCAGCGTTTCTAGATCGAGGCGAACAACAATCAATTTCTTATACCGGATGCTCCAATAATTGGGGCCACGCAGCGTTTGAGTTTTGAGAATTTTCATAATAACGGAGTCAGGAAGTCGTTACGGCAATGGAGCAGTAATGGCAACAGTAACCTAGTCTCGAACTAGAGAAAGACACAAAACTGTTCGCGGTGAACAGTTCTTTAGTTAAATGTAAGAATTGCACGTTGCCCAGATAGTAACCCATTGGGCCATCAAAAGAGAGCAAATGAGTCTATCAGGAGATTGGTTTTCTTTGGCAGGTTGACCCAAATCGGTTGAAAGACTGGGCAGAAGAGAAGTTCGATCGGGCAATGGATGGATTGAGCATCGATCGTCATTTGGGTTAGGGTAAAAATGTCCGAAAAGACAGGGAGATTTATGAAAAGAGATTGATGTCAACCGACATTGGGTAAATCCTAGCGTTTTTGACAGGTTGATGCGGTAGTGGCAGTATCAGAATGCAGCATAACTGAATGAACTGCCGAGGTTGCTATTCTGGAAATGCAAAGCAAGTGCTTCATTGAAGCTAGTTGACCTTTAGGTTTGGTTGAAAGCGTCAAAAAGTAATGTTTTCCAATGCGATCGAGCTTTATGAACCCATTCATGTCCTCAAGCCTGTGGACGAAAACATTTGGATTGTGGATGGGCCGATCGTGCAGATGGCAATGTATGGGATGAACATTCCTTTCCCAACCCGAATGACGATCGTCCGTTTGGCAAGCGGTGAGCTATGGTGCCATTCGCCCATTGAGCTGACTCCAGAACTCAAAGCCCAAATTGACTCACTTGGCCCCGTCCGCCATTTGATTTCGCCCAACAAAATTCACTACGCTCACATCCACACCTGGGCCAAAGCCTATCCCGAAGCTACAGCTTGGGCTTCCCCCGGTGTCCGCGATCGTGCCGCCCAACAAAAGATTGCAGTCACGTTTCATGCCAACCTGGAAGACGAGCCACCGCTCCAGTGGGCAGATGAAATTGACCAACTCATCTTTCGGGGCAGCCGCTTCATGGATGAAGCCGTGTTTTTCCATCGCTCCAGTGCCACCCTCATCCTTGCCGACTTGATTGAAAACTTTGAATCAAGCAAAGTATCAAACAAAGTTCATTGGCTGCTCAAATTCGCTGGGATCATTGCTCCAGATGGAAAAACCCCCTTCGATTTACGCATGACATTTCTGGGACGAAAGGCTCAAGCCCGTCACTCCCTTCAGCGAGTATTGCAATGGCACCCCCAAAGAATTATTCTTTCCCACGGCCGCTGCTATGAAAAAGATGGTACCGCTGAACTACGGCGCGCCTTTCGCTGGCTGGGATCATGATTGGCAGCAACCCGGCAACAAGCGAACTGGAAATTAACGACCTAAACTGACGATTTGACGTTTGTGTAGGTCATACCGATCGCCATGGCTGAGAATATGCAGCCGCAGGTTGTGGATGCTGATGGGATCGGTGGCACCAATTGAAGCATAGTTAGTGTGGGAAACAGAACCCGGATCAACGATCGTCACCGTTCCCTTCCCAATCACCTGAAACGAACCGTTCCCCTCAAACATGGCGCAGGTGTCTTCATCAATGCCAATGCCCAACTTATCCGTGTGGGCAGACACTGCACTAAGTAAACGGGCCATGCGGTTGCGGTTGTGAAAATGTTGATCCACCACCACCTCTGGAATAATGCCTAGCCCCGTGGTCATGTCTACCAGCGATCGGTTTGGAGATTCGCCACTGCCCCCACCTGCAATCATTTGTTGCCCCATAACGGCTGCCCCTGCACTCGTACCCGCCAGCGTGATTTCTCCAAGCTGGGCCCGCATTCGGACTCGCTCCATGATGGGGGTATCTGCCAGCAAGCCGCAGAGCCGCAGTTGGTCGCCCCCGGTCATAAAGACCCCCGTGCAGTCTTCAATAAAGGCTTGCCAAATGGGATCTTCACCTTGCTCTCGCTCACGGATATCTAATACTTCGATCGCCTTAGCACCCATTTCTTCAAAAATATCGCGATAGCGACTGCCAATGACGGCCGGTTCCCGCGAAGCAGACGGAATAATGGCAATGCGAGCATCCCCTCCGCCAGCGCGTTGAAAAAAGGTATGCAGGATTAAGCGTCCATGAATTTTGTCTTCTGCACCGCCAATAACCATGACGGCAGTTGTTGTCGATTGAGGCATCCTTGGCTGAAGGAGTTGAGTGTCTTGTTGCAGAATCATATCGCTTCGGGGCGTGCTATGCGTCAACTGCCCTAGTAGCTTACGGAACAAGATGCCATAGTTGCTCATGGGCTTGCTTGATCATTACTAACATCTTCTGGCATCTATCTAAAGCTTAAGGGCAAGTTTAATAACTGTTAAATTATTCTAAAAGAATACAGTACAAACGCTCTGAAGCTCCCAGTTCTCCGATATTTGCCAGCACTGCAACCGAATATTTCAATTTAGTATCGTACTTTATGTTTAACTTTAGAACTACTTATTAATTTTTGACCTGAGCATATTTGCTTAGATTTGTCCTTTTAGACTAGGAGTGTTTGTTGCACTTTCATCTACGTAGAGCCAACCTTCATCATGCTGACCCAGCCTCAACCTCAATCTGAACCTGTTTGGCGTGCGATCGTGCGTTTGCTGCGGTGGGATAAACCTGCGGGCAGGCTTATTCTTATGATCCCCGCTTTGTGGGCGGTTGTGTTAGCCGCACAGGGAACGCCACCGCTTCTGCTCGTTGTCCTCATTGTTTTAGGTAGTTTAGCAACCAGTGCAGCAGGTTGTGTCGTGAACGATCTTTGGGATCGAGACATTGACCCCCAGGTAAACCGCACTCGCGATCGTCCGCTGGCATCAAGAACTCTTTCCGTGAGGACGGGCTTTGTTGTGGCCTGTGTAGCGTTTTTGTCTGCCTGTGGGTTGGCGTTGTATTTCAATCAATTTACCTTTGCCCTTTGCGTTGCGGCGGTTCCCGTCATTGTGATGTATCCGTTGGCGAAACGGTTTTTCCCTGTCCCTCAGCTTGTGTTATCCATTGCCTGGGGGTTTGCCGTACTCATTAGCTGGAGTGCCGTAACGGGTTCCCTAGCGCATCCGACCTGGCTTCTGTGGGGGGCAACTGTCCTGTGGACGCTCGGATTTGACACCGTTTATGCCATGGCCGATCGCGAGGATGATGAACGGATTGGAGTAAATTCCAGTGCGCGGTTTTTTGGTCAATATGCTGCTTTGGCGGTAGGTATTTTTTTCGTAGGGGCTGCCTTTTTGCTAGCTCGTTTGGGAACGGTGATGGCATTGGGTTTTGGGTTTTGGGTGTCCTGGGCCCTTGCCGTTTTGGGTTGGGGTTGGCATTATCTCCAACTGCGTCCTCACGCTCCCCAGCCAACGGTTTATGGCAAAATTTTCCGGCAAAATGTTTGGATTGGGTTTGTGCTTTTGCTGGGCATGGAGCTAGGAATTTTGCATGGGGCTTAAGCCAGGGAACTTGAAGAATCCATAATGTTCTTACAACCTGCAATCAGATCAGAGCTAGCCTTGGAAAGGGTGAAGTAGGTTAAGACGGCTTTACTCTGTAGGCAGGATGGAGGTGAGGCGAATGAACTCACGATTTCAAAATCGCTCTGAAGCTGGGAAACTCCTGGCGGCTAAATTATCCAACTATGCTGAAGCTCATGACGTAATTGTTTTGGGTCTTCCGCGTGGAGGTGTTCCCGTGGCTTATGAAATTGCAGAAGCCCTCCATGCTCCTTTGGATGTATGGCTCGTTCGGAAGCTGGGGGTGCCAGGGCAGGAAGAATTGGCGATGGGGGCGATCTCGTCGGGCGGAGTGATGATATTGAATAACGAGATTATTCAAGCATTGAGCATTTCCCAGGAGGCGATCGACCAGGTTGCGGAGGTTGAACAGCGTGAGTTAGAGCGGCGCGATCGGGCTTATCGAGGCGATCGGGCTTTGCCACAGCTTCAAGATCATACCGTCATCCTGGTTGATGATGGGATTGCAACCAGTTCCACCCTGCGAGCGGCTATTGCTGCCCTTCAACAACAGCATCCTCAGCGCATTATTGCGGCTGCCCCCGTTGCACCGCCCACGATATGCGAAGATTTAAAGCGCATTGTAGACGACGTGGTTTGCTTGAATATGCCTGACCCGTTGCAGTCCATTGGCATGTGGTACAAAGATTTTTCGCAAACAACCGATGCAGAAGTGCGTGAGCTATTGAAGCGATCGGCAATTTCACTGGCGGCGGCTGGAAGGTGATGAGAAATTGGGTGACGGAAAGGGCATCTGAACCCGAACAGAACAAACGCGATGAAGTGTTGGGTAGGAGTGAGTTTATGTCAGAGTTTCAAGATTTTTTAAGACGTACCTTTGCCTACGTGGCGATCGGTGAATTTAAAACAGGGAAATTTGAAGAGGCACAACGGCTCTATGAAGAGGCCGTTTCTTCCTATGGGGACGGTTTTAAGGGAACCTATTTACTGCAAGAACCCGGAACCGATCGCGGTATTTCCATTATTTTTTGGGAAAGTGCAGCAGATATGGAAGAGGCAAGCCACACGGAAAGGCATGATCAACTGATGAAGCAAATGGCTCCCCTGTTTGCCAAAACGCCGACCGTTGGGTTTTACGAGGTGGTTTGCGATATTCAGCCGGAAGATGCTGCCATGAGAAATCCACTGATGTGAGTGGATGAGGGGAAATGGGTAATCGGTAATGGGTGATGCAGAGGATTCGTTTATTCACATTCCTGTTTTGGGGCAGGAGGTTGTGGAGGGGTTAGGGCTGCGATCGGGTGGTCACTATTTGGATGCGACAGTGGGCGGTGGTGGACATAGCCGTTTGATGCTGGAAGCTGTTCCAGATGTGCAAATTACGGCCCTGGATCAGGACGTAAACGCGATCGAGGCGGCACAGAAAAACTTGGCGGAGTTTGGCGATCGGGTGCAGTTCGTTCACACAAATTTCGCCGATTTTAAGCCAGGAATGGTTCAATTTGACGGCATCCTGGCAGATTTAGGAGTGAGTTCACCCCAGTTTGATCACCCCGATCGAGGATTTAGCTTCCGGTTGGCGGCTCCGCTGGATATGCGGATGGATCAGCAACAATCCCTTACGGCGGCGGAAGTCATTAACACCTGGGATGAAGTCGATTTAGCAAATATTTTCTATACCTATGGTGAGGAGCGTCTGTCTCGCCGCATCGCCCGCCGCATTGTGGAACGTCGCCCGTTTGAAACAACCACAGATCTTGCAGAAACGATCTTTCATGCCGTACCTCGCTCCTATCGCTATGGCCGTATCCATCCAGCAACCCGCACGTTTCAGGCTCTTCGCATTGCGGTGAATCAAGAACTCAAGGTATTGGAAACCTTTCTAACGCTGGCTCCAGATTGGCTTAAACCTGCCGGACGGCTTTGCCTCATCAGCTTCCACAGCCTGGAAGACCGCATTGTCAAACACCAATTCCGGGAGTCTGAAAAGCTGCACGTCATTACTAAAAAGCCGATCGTACCCACTGAGACAGAAATGGAGCAAAATGTTCGATCGCGTTCTGCTAAATTGCGAGTTGCAGAAAAAGTGGCGATCGATTCTGCTAAAAGCAGTTGACGAAATGACCGCGATCGGGGCATCATGGTAGACGCACTCAGGGGCTATAGCGCAGTTGGTAGCGCACCTCAATGGCATTGAGGGGGTCAGGAGTTCGAATCTCCTTAGCTCCATTGGTTTTTTACTCTGCTTAGCGATGGGAAATATTAGGTTTCTCAGGCCCCAAATTGAACCGTATACTGTCAGTTAGTTAACTGTCAGTTAGTTATTGGAGTCACTGTGATTTTTGCCTCGGTTGCACCTCCAGTAATGTTCAGACGATAAGAGCCTTTGGACGAATGCCATGCCGACCTACCGATCGAAAACCTCCACCCACGGACGCAATATGGCTGGAGCGCGTGCGCTCTGGCGTGCCACCGGAATGCAATCTGAAGATTTCGAGAAGCCCATTATTGCCGTTGCCAACTCTTTCACTCAATTTGTCCCTGGTCATGTTCACCTGAAGGATTTGGGGCAATTAGTTTGCCGTGAGATTGAGGCGGCAGGTGGGGTTGCCAAGGAATTTAATACGATCGCCGTGGATGATGGGATTGCGATGGGACATGACGGGATGCTCTACAGTCTGCCCTCGCGGGAGATTATTGCCGATTCAGTTGAGTACATGGTCAACGCCCACTGTGCGGATGCCCTGGTTTGCATTTCCAACTGCGACAAGATTACGCCTGGAATGTTAATGGCTGCCCTCCGTCTCAATATTCCTGCTGTATTCGTTTCGGGTGGCCCAATGGAAGCGGGTAAGACGAAACTCGCAGAACACAAACTGGACTTGGTGGATGCAATGGTGGCCGCCGCAGACGACAGCATGAGCGATGAAATGGTGGAGGAATATGAGCGTTCCGCCTGCCCGACTTGCGGTTCTTGCTCTGGGATGTTCACCGCCAATTCCATGAACTGTCTCACGGAGGCGATCGGGCTTTCCCTGCCAGGCAACGGCACCACGCTAGCGACCCATTTCGATCGTAAGGATTTGTTCCTCAACGCTGCACGAACGATTGTTAGTATCACCCGTCGGTACTACGAGCAAAACGATGAATCGGTATTGCCCCGCTCGATCGCCAGTTTCAAAGCGTTTGAGAATGCCATGATGCTGGACATTGCAATGGGTGGTTCCACCAATACCATTCTGCACCTACTGGCGGCCGTCCATGAAGCCGGAGTTGATTTTACCCTATCCGATATTGATCGCCTCTCGCGGCAGGTGCCCCAACTCTGCAAAGTTGCACCGAACACCCAAAAGTATCACATTGAAGATGTTCATCGGGCTGGGGGGATTCCCGGCATTCTCGGCGAACTCGATCGGGCTGGGCTGCTCCATACAGACGTGCCCACTGTTCACAGTCAGACGATGAAAGAAGCACTCGATCGCTGGGATATCATGCGTACCGATGATGAAGCCGTCCACACCTTCTTTAAGGCTGGCCCAGCAGGAATTCCGACGCAGCAAGCCTTCAGTCAATCAACCCGATGGCCTTCCCTTGACCGCGATCGGGAAAATGGCTGTATCCGCAGTATCGAAAATGCTTTCAGTACGGAGGGCGGATTGGCGGTATTGTACGGGAACCTGGCTGAGCGTGGCTGTATTGTGAAAACGGCAGGTGTCGATGAAAGCATTCTTGTGTTTGAAGGCAAGGCAAAGATTTTTGAAAGTCAGGATGCTGCTGTTGCAGGAATTCTCTGCAATGAAGTGAAACCAGGCGATGTAGTCATCATTCGCTACGAAGGGCCACGCGGTGGGCCAGGGATGCAGGAAATGCTTTATCCAACCAGCTACCTGAAATCTAAGGGTCTGGGCAAGGTGTGTGCATTATTGACCGATGGTCGCTTCTCCGGCGGCACTTCAGGACTTTCGATCGGCCATGCATCTCCAGAGGCAGCAGCAGGCGGCAACATTGCGTTAGTTCAGGATGGCGATCGGATCTTGATTGACATTCCTAATCGCAGCATTAATGTAGATTTATCGTCGGAGGAATTAGCCAACCGACGGGCAGAAATGGAAGCGAAGGGCAAAGATGCTTGGAAACCTGCCCAACCTCGGCAGCGACGGGTGACAGCGGCCCTGAAAGCCTATGCGTTGCTGGCGACGAGTGCAGATCAAGGTGCGGTACGAAATTTGGAAATGCTGGAGTAGAGAAATATATCGTTCAGTTGATAATGTGTAATGGCGTGATCATGAACGTTGGGCGATAACGGTTGAAGATTGGAAATAGGCTATTGGGGTCGTCGTATTGACCGATCGAATTTCGTATAAATTGTCTGTGGAAAGATTATTTTAAGAGGATTAGAAGAATGCAAAAAGGATAATGTGGTTCACACTACTTTTCGTGATGCCGCCACGCTCCAGGAGGTATTCCAACATATCGTTTGAACGCACGATTAAAGGCTGCCTCCGACTCATAACCAACCTGACTGGCAATTTGGGCGATACCCTCGTCTGTATTTTGCAGTTGGTGGGCTGCCAGTTGAAGCCGCCACTGAATGAGGTACTGCATTGGCGGTTGCCCCAACAGTTGAGTAAAGCGGGTTGCCAAAGCTGAGCGAGAAACACCAACCTGTTTTGCCAACTCCGAAACCGTCCAGGGATGGGCAGGATCAGCATGAATCCGGTTCAACACTTCGCCAACGATCGGATCATTCAAGGCAAGTAATCCGCCCATTTCTTCCTTCGGAGAAGACTGCATATAGCTTCGCAGAATTTCAATAAACATGAGTTCCACTAAACGAGTTAATAAACACACGCTGCCTGGTTGAATGCAGTCTGCCTCTTGAATGATGTACTGGACACCCGTTTTTAGAAGCGGTGCGGTCATCTCTGCAAACACCGAGATGTGCATAAACCCTGGCATACTTTTGAGGAAAGGATGCAGGAGCAATTGTTCACATTGCAAAAATCCGCAGACTAGGCGAGTAATCTTTCCACCCCCGCCATACATCAGGGTAGGAGGTTCATGCCAAGGTGGAGCGGGTAACAATTGCTCGATCGGTGTAGGGGCAAGGTTCAACCGATCGCCCAGAATATGAGCATCTCCGTGGGGGAAGATGATGATATCGCCAGGGGAAAGGGCTTTACACACATCGGTTTTTGTTTTTACCCAGCAGTTTCCCTCCGCCACAATGTGGAAGGGGACAATTTGGGTCGTGTGGGACTGGATGGTGTTTGCAAAGTTTGAGCAGGAAGGAGTTTCAATGATCCAGGGAGCAGAAAACTCTGGGCGCAGGTCAATGACTCCAGAAAATCGGATGACCCGCAGAATATCTGAAAGCACATCCATAGGGCGATCGGGGGTAAGTGGATGTTAGCAACTCAAGCAAATGGCAACCCTAAAAGGAACCATCTGGAGCTTCAGTCAAGAATCCTAGAGCTTTAGTCATTGCACATTTAAGTTGCATAGTCAAGTATAGAGTTACAGCAACTGGCGCAATGGGCAAACGCTCAATCTACTGTGGGATAAGTCTAAATTTAGCAGGCAAGCTGCCGCGCTACGGAAGATTAGAAATTCCCCGCTTTAAGTTACGCGGTATCAATCATTGAATGCTAAACAATAACCCTCAAAAAAATTAACTAGGAGAGCTTAAATGGCGCGCTATCGTAATCATTTACCTCAATTATCAAATAATTTATTTCTTACTGATGGCGGCATTGAAACAACGCTAATCTTCCACGAAGGATTAAATTTGCCTGACTTCGCGGCCTTTGACTTATTAAAATATTCTGACGGACAAAAAGCCTTAGGAAAATACTTTCGCACCTATGCTGAACTGGCAACAGAATATCAGGTAGGACTGGTATTAGAAAGTGCCACCTGGAGGGCAAATCCCGACTGGGCTAAAAAATTAGGCTATTCCAAGGAAGACCTGACTCGTATTCATCATCAGTCGATTCAATTACTACAGGCGATTCGGGATGACTATGAAACCGAACAGGCTCCAATGGTGATAAGCGGTTGTGTTGGTCCACGGGGGGACGGCTACAACCCCGATAATTTTATGACCGATGACGAGGCTGCTGATTACCACCAGGAACAAATTGCCGCCTTTCGGGATGCGGATGCCGACCTGGTAACAGCAATTACAATGACCTATGTGGAAGAAGCTCTGGGAATTACCCGTGCGGCTCAGGCGGTGGATATGCCCGTGGTGATTTCTTTTACGGTAGAAACCGATGGACATTTACCAACGGGACAGTCTCTCAAAGATGCGATCGCCCAGGTTGATGCAGCCACCCACAACGGCCCTGCCTACTACATGATTAACTGCGCCCATCCTAAACACTTTGCCCATGTCCTAGAAACAGACGAGTCCTGGCTAAAGCGCATTCGTGGTCTTCGGGCTAACGCATCTACTCAAAGCCATGCTGAACTGGATGAAGCTGAAGAATTGGATGATGGCAACCCGGAAGAGCTAGGCAACCAATACCTGAAACTGAAGCAGAAGTTGCAAAACCTGACTGTCCTAGGTGGCTGTTGCGGCACGGATCACCGCCACATTGCAGCAATTTGCCAAGCCTGTTTGCCACTGTGGTGGACGCATTTAGCGGGAACGTATCAACTACAGATTTAGCTGCCCTCTCTGGGGCACAACAATAACTTGAATGAACTTGAATGGTTGCAATGCTCTTAATCAAAGGGAGGAAAATTACGATGGAAAGGATGGCAATTGTTGTTCGAGATGATGGATACGATCGGCTTTACACACCGTTGACGTTTGCTTATGTTGCAGCAAAACAAGGTGTTGAAGTTGACATTTTGTTTGTGCTGTGGGCAGTGCGAGTTTTGACGGAAGAGGGTGCGAAGGCAGTCAAAATGGATCGTCAGCATGCCTCGGAAGAAGAATGGTTTAAGGACAGAGTGCGCCGTGATAATGATCCGCTTGCGATCCACGACTTTATCAAGTTGGTGAAGCGGACGGGCAACGCACGATTTTATGGATGTCAACTTGCAGCCGCCACGTTTGACGTAACCGAGTCGCAGCTTATTCCAGAGGCGGAGGGCATTGTTGATTCACTTTGGTTTTTAGAGGAAAAGGCGATTAAGGCAGATCACTGTCAATATTTCTGATGGGGCAGTCCAGGAAAATGAATGCTCATCTTAATTACGGTTATAAATTATGAACATTACTCTAATGTCATTCTTAAGTAAATATGTCATTCTTAAATAAGTGTGGCTCAAATCAGTCATGCAAGCATACTCGATCGCATTCACCATTCCCCCTACTTTCCACTTCCCGTTCCCCACCAACCGTAAGACATTGCGATCGATGGGGACGGTTCGCGCCAAATTAAACAGGTACTCCTCGGTTGTTCAAAACTTCTTGAAGTTGAGCTTCCTGATCTTTGCTAAGAGAGGTTCGCAATACAGTTCCGCCATAGGGAGCGATTTCATCTAGAACCTTATCAGGTGTCACCTTGCGAATTAGAACAAATAATGCTGACGTTCCAGGCTCAAAGCTTTTGCCCAGTTCTCGCATGAAATTGTCTTCTACGCCGATGTCTGTTAAAGCACCACTGATTCCTCCAGCAGCAGCACCTACAGCAGCACCCAAAAGCGGATTCAGAAACAGCGTACCAATGAGCAAACCCCAAAATCCACCACTGGTTGCCCCAGCCGTTGTCAGGTCGATCGCCTGCTTCAGCTTCACTTTGCCATTAGCATCCTTCACCACAACAGCCGCATCTTCTAACTCCACCAAATGCTCTTTCTGGAGCTTCGCCAACGCCAACCTGACTTCCTCAGCTTTATATTCATCATCGTATGCGATCGCAATTAGATCAGCCATTGAATTTCTCCTAGAATAAGAACCTTACGTGACTTATTAAATCCATTTCACTATCCTCTCTTGCAACCGTCTTACGGATGAGTTTTGCTCAATACATCCAGATACATCCAGGATGAAAAGGGATGGGAACTGCTGAGGGAGATAAGATCTGGAATGAATAAATTGAGAATACGAATCTATCCGCATCATTCTGCTGGCTGTGATATTTGATTGGATACGAATGAGACTGCTCAAAAAACTTAGGGATTCATTGTGAATGATCTGAACACCCTAAGTGATTAAATATGGCAATGAATGGAAATAAGAGGTCGATCGCGGAGACGAATAAGATACAAACCAGTGAAGGTTGAAGGGGATTGGAGCTCGTCTTATGAACGTTTGAGCAAATGTACAAATAAACGACGATTTGAACAATGGCACCAAAAATCAGATTGTTAGGCAATCAGCCCAATTGATTGCAGAATCGTCACCAAAATAGAATTAACAATGCTGAGGGCGATCGCTCCCAAAATGGCACTACCAATTCCCCAGCGCAATCGAAACCCTTGAATGAGCATGGCAGTTAGCCCAAACACAATAATGCTGCCAATCAAGGGAATCAAGCCAAGACTAATGACAGCAGTTGTGGTTGTAAACCAGCCTGGAAACAAGCTCCAGATGCCGTTAAATGCACCAATAATGCCACCTGCAACCAGTGCAATGACAGGATTATCCACATCCACACCAAGAGGCAGTTTAGAAATAATCAATAAACTAATCGCCAGCACCACAATGGAAATTAAAAAACCAATCATGGTCATACTCCATGAACGCAACACTAGGAATGTATCAGGGGGGTCAAGCCCTGGCAAGAGCTATGCCTTAAAAGTCAGAGCCTTTTCTAGTTTTTTAATCGTAGAGGCTTCTGCATCACTGACCCCAATTCCTAGCAATCCCCCTTCCCGGACGGCTTCTGCCACTTTACGGGCGATCGACAGCAACCAGTCTTTAAATTCAGATGCCTGTGCCGCCGCAACCTTGTGCCCTAAAATCGTGCCAACCTGCTCAAAGTAAGCAAGCGCGTTTTGGCGACCTTCTGCCGCATTTTTGAGGTTCCGAATATCTCGGAGCATCTCTACCTCCCTTTTCAGCAGCAGGGCTTCTCCTTGCACAGATTCTCGCCCGTCTATTTCATTCAGCGATGCTAAAACAGATTGGATCAAGTCGCTGGTAATGTCCTGACGCTGCTGTTCCGCTGCCAAAATTTCGATGCCTGCTTTCACTTCTTTCAGAAAGGAAACCGGATCAGTTCGGTCTGCCAACGTGAGGGCCATAACGGCTTGCATTGGAGCTTTCAGCAAAACAGCCCATTCCTCATCAGAAAAATACTGCTGTACCATCATAATTACCTGCTCATACCATTGATATGAATAACGAGAATATCTCACAGCGAACTGTAGCACCATTCACTCGATAAACCCAAATTTTTGCCGATTTATTTGTCTTAAATGTGTATTGATAGCAACATCAATGACGGAATCGAGTGTGGAAAGGGATGGTATGGGAAAAAAGGTGGTGAGACAGCCTATTTATCTTTGGCAGGT
This sequence comes from filamentous cyanobacterium CCP2, assembly GCA_003003615.1. Taxonomy (GTDB): domain Bacteria; phylum Cyanobacteriota; class Cyanobacteriia; order Elainellales; family Elainellaceae; genus Egbenema. The sequence continues at coordinate 20,591 of PVWD01000088.1, forward strand.
CAAGATATCTAGTGTGACAATCAGTGTCCTTGGAACAAAGTGGTGATGCATACTTTTGTAATCAGCAAAAGAATACATAGAGGAAATGAGTTAAAGCCCATTGCACTATCAGCAGTAGCACCAGGAACATACACTTCCTCTGTCCCACGGGGAATGTGAGAACTGTAAGTTGTTGTTAATTGTGTGAGTGAACTGTTCATGATTCAGAAATTAGTTTTGTGCTTTCGCGTTCATCAATCCATGTCAAGCTGACAGTTCGTTGAGTCGTGATGTATTGGAAGGCTCAAATGCGCTAGCATCTGCATGGGTGTACTAGCGCATTTTTCTGACTACTAAACAAAGGCAAAATCCCTTGTCAGGAAGACATTAGTGGTGTCTTGAGCAACACCAATTAGATCTCCCCGATAATAAATCCGTGTATCGGGGGTACGACCTCCCACAAAGTTGGCAGATTTGTTCAAGGAATAATCGCTAATGCTGCCAAATACCTGAATTTTGTCACCCTGGAACGGGTTGAAGTCCGTGATTCTGGCATATCCTTGCCCCCGATAGTAAGCCCTCGATCGGTTGCCTAAAGCAAAGGTGTCAGCTCCTAACCCTCCGGTCAAAACATCGTATTCGACTCCGCCACCATAACCATCCAGGTAGTCATTGCCTGCCCCACCAATGAGGG
>PVWD01000365.1 GCA_003003615.1 filamentous cyanobacterium CCP2
CTCAAGTTACACCGCTTACACATTTCAGTTTCTTTCATCCTGAAAGTGCCCAGCACATAGACCGCTATTAATAGTTAGACCGCAAACTTACTTGTACAAGATGTCAGAGAAAGTAACCTGTAAGATATGGCACTCAAGCCGGTTAAAACCCCTGGTTTATATTGCTCAATAGCTCGCTGCTAGGGAAGGTGTACTCCAGGAATAATTGGTAGTAAGCCTATCATCAACATAAGTTTTGCGATTGCCTATAAAGTAATTGATATGGACAAAGATGTTGTTTCACCAGAAGTTATACCAAAGCAAGTTAGATCTAGAAATGAAAAAGCTTTAGATTTTTGTGATCAGCTTGTTAATTACTATGAAAGGAATAGATCTTTTAACAGAAGGGCTTACTCCGTATCTCAAGCAGCCGCAGTTATATTGTCGGGAGTTACCCCTATATTAATTCTTCTACCTAATGTCCCTAAGGCTGTTCAGGCAATTCCTCCTGCTATAGCCTCTGTCGCCGCCGGACTAAACGCATTTCAATATCGAGAGAAATGGATTCGGTGTAAATCCACAGCTGAGTCTCTTAAAGTAGAAAAGTTGAAGTTTGAACTTAGAATTTCAGATGATTATTCTCAAAATTTGCCAGAAGAAGTCGTAGTCTTTAATTTCGTTAATCGAGTTGATGCACTTCATTCGGCTCAGATTCAGCAGTGGAGGAATAGTCAGTTAGAGGAGTTTGCTAAGCCTAGGCTTGACTATCTATTGGGTGAGCAAAAGGCGAGCCTTGATAGTAATAGTACCTGAATCTTGGAATGGCATTGGGATGGCAATGAAGTATGAGGATGGGCTTAAAACGTATCAGTAGTATTGTTAGCAGCGGTCTGGTCTAACAAACCCACTGCACCGGAACGGATAAGTATTGATTAAGTTGCAAAAGTTGTCTGTGTCCGGTGAGTGGGAATGTTAGGCGGCGTCTTTGGTTTGGGAAGACTGTTCATTATCCAAGCTGAAAATTGAGGGCAGTTGAATGGGATCTCATCCTTACTTCTACTTCACCAAATATCAACCTGATGTAAACAGTGCATTACAAGCTCTACGTCAACAGGAGTTTGAAGCAGGAAGGTATGATCCTGCTATGAATAGGCACGACCCTTCAATGTGGATGTTCCAATTCAACTTTCCGCCTAATGCTCAATCTATATCTCCAGGTGCCCGCCATGCTTCAATTGAAGCGGCTTTAGAAGATGCTGAAGATAGCGGAACAGGCTCTATTCTCGATATTCAGAAAATTAGTGACTCTCCAGAACTCCTTGCTTCTTGGGCTTTGTCTGCTGACGAGACGTTAGCTCTATTTGGGACAGATAAACCCACAAGGCAAATGGTAGAAGACATCATCATTGCTGAGGGAGAGCTTGATCATTGGGAAGAGACGGGCTACGACATCGATGAGTTTTGGGACGCGATCGGACGGGGTGAGAGTCGATATATCATTCTTTATGAGAACGACCAACCGTCAGAAATCTTCTTTATTGGCTATTCAGTTGACTAGCCGTCCTACTGCCTAACATAGCCTCTGAGGATGACGGGACGAAATCTTTTCACTTCGCTGAAGTTATGTCTGTCACCGCTCGCTTTAGCCGTTAGCCGATCGCATCTCACTAAAAAACCTTCTCAGGTCATTCACCGAAAGTTGCTACGATCGCTCTCATTACATTTCACGAAATCATTCCAGAGATCATCCCATGCGCCTTCAATATACGTGTAGCAACACAGACTTAAACCATGATGTACAACGTTCTCGAACGATGCTCTGATTAGGGGGCATTTTATCAAGACTATCAAGCCGATCGGCGAATTGGGTTAAAAGTTCGATGGTTTGACAATTTCCGCCTCAGTTACCAGATCCGAGAGAAACGACAGCGGATTGCTCATCTTCTCAGCGAAACCGAGAATGGCGCGATCGCGGTGTTCATATAGTAAATTTCCCTCAGCATCAAACAGGAAGGTGGCTCCCCGCTGGGTCAGATAGGCAGAATCAGGAACATAGGTTTTCCAGTGGCTCAACACTTCTCCCATATTTCGCAGCCGTAGGGTTGCCAGCTCAAAGGGACGCTGAAAGCCTTTCCCTCCTGCCCACTGGAAGAAGGAGCCTTTAAGGGGAGGCAGTGGGGCCGCCTGAATCGTTTCCTCATCGGCAATTAATTGCGGAGCCTGACGATCGCCGCGATAGCCCCGAAAAACTTCCGCCAGCGTTCCAGGGCTGCCAATCCCAGCGCACATCAGCATTAAATTCAGCCAGGCATTTTGCGCTACCGACAAACCCGGCAACTTAAGGGACAACCCAGCATAGAGATTAAGCTGTTGATGCAGGTCTGCGATCGGATCGACAAACAACCAGTCCGAGGGAAAGCCGGTATAGGCACAAAACTGCTGACCAGAGGCACGATCGCCAATTCCCACTGCCCGGATCGCTACCCCTTCTGTTTGAAGCCGATCACGTTCTCGCTGCAACCACCAGGCATACTCAAGGCTGTCAAAATCTCCTAACTGCGGCAAAAGTAGCACCAGTTGCCGAGGGGCAGATTCACAACCGCTCAAAATGGGTACAGTGATGCCATCACTTACTCGCTGACGTTCTGTTTGACTTAGGAGAGCGTACACATTCATCATGCTGACTCAAAAATAGTTTGACCCAATCCCTTTTATTTTCCCCCGTTCAACCGATCGCGCCACCACTCCAAAACTTTTGCCACTTGCTCCTCAAGCCACAGCATCCCGTGATCGAGCCATTCCAACACTTGCTCCAAAGGATGCTTCACGTAAGTTACAAGGCTAACTTCTGCCTCGATCGTGGTGATAGAGACGGTCAGATCATTCTCGGTGGTTGAGGTGTTTGTCGTGGCAAGGGTGGTTGGGGTAGATGAGGCTGTAATCGACTGGACTGATTCAGAGGGTTTTAGGGTTGAGGCTTTGTGTTTAACCAAACGGTTAGAGTGAGCGGTGTCGTGCAATTCCCATTCTTCGGAAGCTTTCTGCGTTTGGAAAGGCTGGATTCTGCCAAACAGATCTTCTACAGTCAGCCAAGGAAATTGGTTTGACTGAGAGGGACGATCGGACGGAGAAGTCTGCAAAACCTGTGAATTAGAAGGGGGAACTCGCTCGATCGCACTGGGTTTCAGCCAGTTTACAAGGCGAGTCAGTAATGGTTGAGGTGTCCCTTGTGGAGAATGGGGAGCCGTTCGATCGCCAAAAATCTCCTTCAAGGGCAACCAGGACAATTCAGCCGATCGCAGAGCGTCCCCAGAGGAAGCCGGCAATTGCGATGCAGATTGACCGCCAGAAAGTTTAGCTGCGTGAAGTGAGGCAAGCCGGGATTCCTGGAAAAGATTGGCTGCGATCGCCACTGGGCTAGTCTGCACCCACGCCATCAGTCCGTAAAACACCCGAATCGGCAGTAGCGCATTGGGGCGATTGGCAGGCAACGGCAGGAAATTATTCACCACCAAGGATTTGAGCGCGGCGGGTTGTTTCAATCCTAAAGCTTGCTGCTGATGGTAATAGTCGGCTAATTCCCAAACCATGCGGCGATACAGTTGGGTTTGCTGATCGGGAGTGAGAATGTCCAGAAGTTGATTTTCTGTGAACACCAGGATGAGCGATCGGGTTTCCAGGAGGGAGGCGATGCCTTGGATGGGTGAGGAGTCAGAATTTGGGAGAGAGGAGGGAGATAAAACTCTTGTGGGGTGGGCATCTTGCCCGCCCAGTGGAAGGAGGGAGGAATCAGAATTTGGGAGAGAGGAGGGAGATAAAACTCTTGTGGGGTGGGCATCTTGCCCGCCCAGTGGCTCAGGTAGAGCTGAGGCAGGGAGGGTTTGGGTCAGGTGGATGGCGGCTTGGAGAATGTTTTGGAGGGGGGTGTCGCTGGATGGGGCGATCGATGCTGGAGATGCGGATATATTGGGGTTTTGAATGGCTCGTTTTGCGGCTCGGAGTTGAGGAAGGACTTGGCGTGTGGTCTGCCGCAGTTGTTTACCAACCAGCCGAGTAGACTGAAAGGCAAGGTAGATGGGATATAACGCAATCTGGGTACTCCAAGCGGCAGCAATCCTAACTTTTCGCCAGGTTTCGATCGTCCTGTCGCGAAGGCGAAGGGATTGCTCAGAGAAGAAGCTAAAGAGCCTGCTTTGGTAGCGTCCAGAGGTAGCCATGAGGGGGAGTAGGGAGTGGGGAGTGGGGCAGAATCGTTGATGAGAACTTAAAACTTTTCTATAAGAACTTAAAACTCAATGGCTCAGAGCGGGGAATGATCGCTCATCCTTGAGGGGTTGTGATTTGATCTTACCCATAAGTATGGCCAACTCCGCTACCCCTTCTGCCTCGCAAATGCCGCCCAATGCTGAACGGATTGCCGATGTAGCCCGTAGACTACGATCGCTAACTCAGCTTGATGTGCAGGCGCAGTGGCGGTTTTCCCGCTCAGATGTGCCGATCGCCCAGGCAACGCAGGCAAGCACCTGGCAAAGCTGGCAACCCGTTTCGTTAAACACTAGACAGCATATCGCTTGGGAAAAAGGACGACGAGTTATGTGGCTGGGGCAGCGAATCACAGTCCCTCACAATCTCCAGGGTTATTTTCTGCAAGGACTATCATTGCGGTTATGGATAACGTGGTGGGCGAATGACGCGCAGGTATATGTCAATGGCAAGCTAGTACAAGAAGGCGATATTTTTGATTCGACAACACGGATTTTGCTGAATCCGTCGGTGAAGGTAGGAGATTCGGTGGATGTGGCCGTCCGGTTGTTGAGTCCGGGGCATGATGATGGGGCGTTGGTGCGATCGGTTTGTATCTATGAACGGGCAGATCAGAGCCTGAGTCCACCGGAACCGGGGTTCGTTGCCGATGAGCTAACGGTTTTACGGGAATATCTGACTGCCTTTGCACCAGATAAATTAAACCTGGTAGTGAATGCGGTGGACAAGCTGCCCTGGTCAGTGTTGACTGTCACCGATCGCAATAGTTTCGATCGGGGTTTAACCACCCTGCGGCAAGAGTTAGCTCCCCTTTCAGACATTTTGAAGCAGCGACAAATTCAGCTCCTCGGACATGCTCATTTAGATCTGGCGTGGCTCTGGACGGTGGATAAAACCTGGGAGGCAGCCCAGCGAACGTTTGAGTCGGTTTTGCAGTTAAAGCAAGATTTTCCTGAACTGACCTTCGCCCATTCCACACCAGCCCTCTACGCCTGGATGGAGGAAAACCGCCCTGACTTATTTGCTGCCATTCAACAACAAATTGCTGCTGGACGCTGGGAAGTGGTATCAGGACTGTGGATCGAGCCGGAACTGAATCTGGTTAGCGGAGAGTCGATCGCCCGCCAAATTCTTTACGGACAGCAATACGAGGAGGCAAAGTTTGGACAGGTCAACAAAATCGCCTGGTTGCCAGATACCTTTGGCTTCTCCTGGCAACTGCCCCAACTGCTGAAGCTCGGCGAAATCGATTACTTTGTCACCCAAAAACTGCGCTGGAATGATACGACCCAATTTCCCCATGAACTGTACTGGTGGCAAGCTCCCGATGGTAGCCGCACCCTCAGCCTCAACTCAGCCCCGATCGGGGAAGGGGTTGATCCGGTTAAAATGGCGAACTATGCCGTGACCTGGGAGAAAAAAACGCAAATTCCCGTTTCCCTTTGGCTTCCTGGAGTCGGTGATCATGGGGGCGGCCCTACCCGCGATATGTTAAAAATTGCTCAACGCTGGCAGCAATCTCCCTTCTTCCCCCAACTCGAATTCACCACTGCCCTCACCTACCTCAACCAACTCAACCC
>PVWD01000089.1 GCA_003003615.1 filamentous cyanobacterium CCP2
GGGCTAATCCCCACAGGTGAGGAATCAGGGCAACTAACAGTCCGATCGCTGCCAGACTGATGAGCTTAATGGTGGCAGAAAGCCGATGAATGGGGGATTGACGGTGAATGTAAAGTCCGAAGGTCATCTGGTGGCATTCTCACTCCTTAGGAATACAAATTTAATAACCTGAAATTCTTGTGGGGTGGGCATCTTGCCCGCCCAGTCAACAAAGCAAAATGATTACAGGTTATTGAATCCATGCTCCTCAGGACATTTGCTGAATGTAATAGGGCAGGGCGATCGTAGGGTGAGCATCCATGATAACGGCTCCCGCTTCAAACACAATCACCCGATCGAAATCTTTCAGCAGTTCCAGGTCATGGGATACGGCAATAATTGGTTGCTCTAACTGCCAAAGGGTGCGCTGAATTCGGTTGCGGTTGCGGAGATCCAGTAAAGTGGTGGGTTCGTCAAAGATAATATATTGCGGGTTCATCACCAGCACTGAGAGAATAGCGAGTAATTGCTTTTCACCGCCGCTGAGTAAATGAGTCGGATGATGGCGCAAATGCTCTAAACGATATCGCTGAAGGACAGTGTGAATGCGATCGGCAATTTCAGCTTTACTCAATTTCAGATTTTTTAAGCCGAATGCTAAATCTTCTTCGACGATCGGAAACACAATTTGATTGTCTGGGTTTTGAAACACAAAGCCGACTTTGCGCCGAATGGTTTTGGTATGCTGGCGGGTGTTTAGTCCGTCTACCCAAACATCGCCCCGATCGGGAATGAGCAATCCGTTCAGCAAACGAACAAAGGTGCTTTTTCCTGAACCATTGCTGCCCACAATGCCGACTCGTTGCTCCGTCAGCGTTAAGGTGATCTGGTCAAGAATCACCCGATCGCCAAAGCCATGCGTCACTGCCTGCACCTGAATCATGGATTACACAAATCGGGTTAGCTGCACGCGGTAACGTTCTTTCTTGGTGACAGATACCTCTCCCACTTCCAAGCGTCCCTTGCCCCGAATGGCGACTAAATCTCCTGCCTTGAGTTGATGGCTTGCCTGGGTCACTTCGCGCCAGTTCACGCGCACATCACCACCCGTAATGAGATCAGCCATTTTGCTGCGCGACATGCCAAACCCTGCTGAGGCCACTGCATCCAGGCGCATGGAGGCTTCCACTGTTGTCAGTTCTTTCTTTTTAGGCTCTCGGATTTTTAGCTCACTCAATTCAATCCGCCGCGTTTTCACCGGAACCGATCGCACTTGAGCCAGGTTCATTTCCAAAAATTCCACCAGTGCCGGCACCACGATCGCCTGGGCCCCTCGATCGCCTAAAACAATGATGTCGCCTACTTTTTCCCGAACAATTCCCGTTCCCAGCAACGCGCCTAAAAAATCTCGGTGGGTGGCAGGGTCAAATAAAAAGTTTCCAGCGATGTCTAAGGCCGCCATTTCAACCTGTGAGATGTCCAAAGGCAAGTCAGATCGGGCGATCGCCACTCGTTGACGTTCTGCTTGAGGGTAGCCGCCCCACGCCAAAATTTCTACCTCCGTCAGACGACTAAACATTTGCTGCACATCAGCCCACTCAGGCGGCGATAAAAAGTCTGTGCAAACAACCTCCCAGGTTTTAATGGCTTGCTCAGCTTGGTCAATAACCCGCACTGCCGTTTCCCGATTCTCAACCCCACTTAACAGGTCTTCCCGTGGCAACATCGTGATTTCTTCCCTGTGATGCTTATACCTGCTGCACAATCACAACCAGCAATTATCCCTGATTCTTGAAGACTTTGCAGGAAAAGTGTAAAGACAAGGTTTAGGAACCGCCGTTTGATAATAGCTTTTTAAAGTTGCTTCTCTACCCCTAGCAAGATGCGGGTAAGCAGGGGAAAATTGAAGCAGGTAAGAAATTGACAGGGCATTTTGCTAAATTGTGTACTGTCACGCTGTATTACCTATGGAAGGTTTTAAGTTCATCCCTGAGGCTGAAATTGCCGAGTAAGCATTATTACTCAACTTTAGAGGTATTAAGTATGAAGTGCCCTGTATTCCTAAATCGTTTTACCCTTGCAGCAATTACATCTGTCACACTGGCGATCGGAGCCTCAGCCCCCGTCCAGGCCCAAGAATATAACCTGATTCTCAATGGTTCCCCTATCTACGAACGGCTAGACACCACAGATAACTATCTCCCTGAAGACAGAAGCTACATTGATGTTTATCGGTTTGAAGGTCGAGCAGGGCAGCGCGTCGTGATTGATATGTCAAGCCAGGAAATTGACGCATACTTAATCCTGTTTGACCCGAATGGCAATGTGATCGCTCAAGATGATGATGGCGGTGGCGGGTTGAATGCTCAGCTAGATGTCGTGCTTCCAGCCAATGGGGTGTATACCATCTATGCCAATTCCTATCGCAGTGGTGAAACTGGCTCTTATACGCTACGCGCCACCAGCCCTACTGCACCTGCACCCTCTACCGTCACCACCCAGCCTCGCCCAAACTCAGGAAATACGGTTTCTACCCCTTCTACCCCTGCTCCCCAATCCCGCTATTTCTGTGATTCGGCTGGCAATGGTATTCCCACAACAATGGCTCGCTCTCGCCATACAGGTGAAGTGTTTCCGCTGATTCAGTGGACTTCTGACTGGGCACCGGCTCCCTTCACGCCTGATGAACGCTGCCGTGCTGTTTCGTCTCGTCTGGAGGACATCCACAGCCGCGCCGATCGCCTGATTTTAACCGCAGGAACCCTCAACGGACAGCCTGTTGTTTGTGCTGCCAATAGCCGTGATGATGCCCGTCGGGGGAACTGTGCTGCCAATGGACTCTTGATTACAACGCAATATCGCCAGGAAGCTGAAGAGCTAATTCGCGGGTTGCAGTCTAGCTTCACGCGGATTGTGGCAGGAACTCAGCCAGACATCCTCCCGGCAACCAATCCAGTGGATGGGCCCATTCCTTATATTGATGTCCGCGACTTTTAGCATCGGCGACTTTGAAACTATCGAGACGATCGCAAATTAAGTGGGAATACTGGAGAAAAGGCTCTGAGGCAAGCATGTCTTTGGGCCATAGGATACTCTGGTATTTATGTGGCACAGGCTCAAAAATTTTGTTCTTAGTCTGAAAACCTACAAGGCTTTGAGTCCTGATCTGAAGGTGCGTCAACGGGTCAATCATGCCTTGCGTTGCCGTCCTGCGCTGAATCTGGATGAGTGGTTTGAAACGTTTTATAAAGGTCGCGGCATTGCTTATCCAGTTGCAACGTTTGTGTATCATCGCTTAAGCCAATATTCAGGGCTGGAGTTTGGCCGGGTATTGCCATCCGATCGCCTCAACGAAGATCTGAAATGGACAAGAGTATGCTGGTTTGACTGGGAACTGAGCCTCTGCGATGACTTTTATGGACAGTTCAAAGTGGATATTAGCGATCGGCTGGAGGAACTACAGGCATCTACCGTTGAAGATTTGGTTCGCCTACTCGATCAGTCCTTAAATCTTTCATAAAAAGCTAAGGTGAGGATAGACAGTTTTTGTTGCAGCTTGACCAAGTGCCAGACCTGAATCTTCAGGATGGGTCATGTGCTTCCCTTTCTGCTAGAAGCTGTCTCTCTACTCATCTACTCATCCATCCTCTGCCCATGAACCGTCGATCGTTCCTTGTGACTGCCAGTTCTCTGACGCTGATGCAACTTCTGGCAGGGTGTAATCGAGCCAGTACCGCAGGGGTAGAAGTGAGGCTGCTGGAAGATTCGGTTCCGCTCCAAGTGTTGAGGGAATTTCAACGACAGGTGCGATCGAGCCAAGCCATCAATTTTTCGATGAGTTCCCAACTGGCGGATCTGTTTGATTTATTGCAAACCTGGAGGGAGAAAGCAAACGGACAGCAAGACGATCGTCCATCCCGTCCTTTCTTCCGTCCAAGGGCAGCCGCTCCCCAACAGGTTGCCAACTTAATGACTTTAGGGGATTACTGGTTAACCCCCGCCATTCAGCAAAATTTAATTCAGCCGTTAGATGTGGAAGAGATTCCAGGCTGGGAACAGTTAGCAGAGCAGGAGATTTGGCAAACGCTGGTGCGGCGCAATCAACAAGGAGAACCCAGCGAAACTGGCGAGGTGTGGGCGGCTCCCTATCGGTGGGGAACGTTGATGATTGCTTACCGACGCGATCGGTTGGAGGAAAATGGAATTCCTGAGCCAACGGATTGGCAAGATCTGTGGCAACCCGCTCTACAACGCCGCATTTCCTTGCCCGACAGTCCTCGAAGCGTCATTGGGCTAACCCTCAAACATTTGGGACGATCGGCCAACACAGAAGACCTGACTACATTGCCAAATTTGCTCACTGAACTAGAGGCTCTGCACCAACAAACCAAGTTTTATAGCTCTGAGGCTTACCTTCAGCCATTAATTTTAGGAGATACCTGGATGGCAGTAGGATGGTCTACGGAAATTTTGCAGGTGGTGGAGCGTAATCAACGCATTGGGGCGGTTGTTCCTGCTGCTGGAACCCTTCTGACTGCCGATTTGTGGGTGCGTCCAGCCGTCACCGCTAATCAGGAAACAACTCCACGCCCGGGGGCAGAGCAAGCAAACTCAGAGCAAGCAAACTCAGAGCAGCCCTCTATTGATCTGTCTAGTTTACTCAGGGAATGGATCGCATTCTTTTGGCAACCGTCGATCGCCACCCAGCTTTCCCTGCTCAGCTTTGCCGCATCCCCAATTTTTACTGGAGTTGACCCTGCCCAAATTCCTGCCGCCCTTGCCAATACGCCCCTCTTGCCATCTCCAGAGGTTTTGCAAGCCAGCGAGTTTTTATTGCCTTTGTCTGACGATGCTATTGACCAATATCAACAGGTGTGGCTCCAAGTCCGCCAGTAGCTGCAGGGCTAGCAAAGATCCCTAGCCCAAAGGTATCCAGAAACACGCGGCAATCTGACGGGGCCGTTTGCAGAGGAATTGACTCCACTTCCGGTTCAAATTCACATACATATACTCCCAGCAAATCACCCTGCCAATCATAAATGCGAGTGTTATAGGCAAAATCGCTGGCAGAAGTCCCAAAGTGATGTAGAAAGGTATATCGTTGCAGGTAGGTTGCCCGTAGCCAGTTCTGCCGATTCACAATCAAATCGACCCGTCGCAATTCGCCATTAATTCCTGGATAAGCAACCCAAAAATCGAGCAAATCATTGCCAAACTGCTCCTGCGTCCACCACAAACTGGGCGGTGTGAGGCTGGTTTGGGAAATGGTTCCCTCGGTGATGATTGACCCGTCTGCGGGAACCTCTCCCTGCCAGTAGCGAATGAGCTGAGTCGTGTTGATCGGTTCTGTCAGCAGAAGTACTGCTTCATCCTGAATCGCCAGTGCAGTTTGCGATGTAAACAGACCGACGCTGCCCAAAAGCATGGCAATGCATTTATGCGGATGTTTCAGCCAGTTCCACATCATCCTCTGCTTCATCCCCGGCATCTGGTAGGGTGACTACGACTACGCTATCAACTTTCTCCTTCTTCGCCAATTTAAATAATCGATCGCCTGCCTGATCTCGACGGCAAAGCGGAATCTCATCCATGGGAATGCGTACCATGTGGTCTTGGTCGGTTAGCAGCATGAGTTCGGTCGTTCCCAGGCTAGAAGCAATGCCCACAAGGGTATCGGTCTTCAGGGCAAAGGTCATCGCCTGAACGCCAATTTCCCCCCGGTTGATAGGTTTAATCGCTTTGACGGGCATTTGCTTAGCATAACCCTGGGCCGTCACCATCAGCAGATGATCATCGGCTCCTAGAGCCACACAGCCCACCAGCAGTTCCTTCTTATGTAAGCGGAGGGCCTGCTGTCCCTGGGCAGCCCGTCCCATCACCGGAACCTGCTCATCGTCAATCTCAAAGCGCAGCACCCGTCCACCCGTTGTTGCCAGGAGAAGCTGTTCGCCCACTTCTGCCAGGGTGGCAAATAGTAGCTCGTCGTCCTCCTTGAGCTTCAAAGCTGTCAATCCGCGCCCTGTGAGATTGGTGAATTCAGACAGCGGCAGTCGTTTGATGCGTCCTTGCCGGGTCAACATGACCAAATCCAGCGTTTCCAAATCGTCAGGATACAGCACAAACTGCGTCACGATCGTTTCTGGATCACCTTGGGCATTGGGCGGCAACAGGCTAACGAGGGGTGTGCCTTTTGATTGCCGTGTTGTCACTGGAATTTGGCTGATATTGATGGTGTAGGCTTTGCCACTGCGGGTGAGCATGAGCAATTCCTGATCTGTCGTTGCCATTTCAACCAACGTCACAAAATCATCGCTGTCGATTGGCGTGAGGGCAGGCAGTCCATCCTGTTTGGCTTGTTTGCGCTGAAAGGCTTTAGGTGAGGAACGGCGGACATATCCCCGTTGGGTAAATTCCAGAACGGCTTCCTGTTCTCCTTCTTCCTCAACAATTTCCGCAAGCTGCGCCGACTCTTCCGCCTTTTCTTCTGCCGTGATTAAGTGCGTTCGACGAGGGTCAGCATACCGCCTTTTCAGGGTACGCAAGTCTTTCTTCAGGGCTTTCAGCAGTTCTTTACGATCGTCCAACAACCGTCGGAGTTCTTCCATGCGATCGACCAGATCATCAAACTCCTGCTGAAGGTTCTGGCGTTCCAACCCAGTGAGCCGCCGCAGAGGCATAGACAGAATGGCATCGGCTTGACGATCGCTAAAATCAAACTGATCCTGCATGGTGATCTTGGCTGTGCTACCGTCTGGGGCACTCCGCAGGATTTCAATAATGGCATCAATATGTTCTAGAGCCGAGAGCAACCCTTCCAAAATGTGGGCCCGCTGTTCTGCCTTGTGCAGCTCATGGGAAAACTGGCGGGTTAGGGTTTCTTTCCGGAAGTCGAGAAACTGCTGAAGCATTTCCCGCAAAGGCATTTGGCGCGGTTGTCCCTCTGCCAAGGCCAGCATGATTGCCCCAAAGTTGGTTTGTAGAGGAGTGAGTTTGTACAGCTTATCTAGAACCAAAGCAGGCTGGGTGTCGCGCTTCAGTTCAATCACCACCCGCATGCCATCGCGATCGCTCTCATCCCGAATATCCGCAATGCCCTCAATCCGACCCTGGTTCACCAAGTCAGCAATCTTCTCAATCCAGGCGGCTTTGTTCACCTGGAAGGGCAATTCCGTCACCACGATCGCCGTGCGTCGATGTCGGCCGCGCCCCACCTGAATTTCTTCTACATGGGCAACGCCGCGCACCGGAATACTGCCGCGCCCAGTCGTATAGGCATCCCGAATACCTTTAGTGTCAATAATTTGACCACCTGTGGGAAAGTCGGGAGCAGGAATCAGGCGAAACAGGTCATCATCTGAAAGGTTGGGACGATCGATCAGGGCGATGAGACCATCCACAATTTCCCCCAGGTTGTGAGGTGGAATGTTGGTGGCCATGCCGACCGCAATGCCAGAGCAGCCATTTAGCAGCAGGAAGGGAAGCTGGGCAGGTAGGACGATCGGCTCTTGCTGGGAGTTGTCAAAGTTGCCGATAAAGTCAACCGTTGCTTCACCAATTTCCGACAGCAAGCCTTCGTTACCAACGGCAGCCAAGCGCGTTTCGGTGTACCGCATCGCAGCGGGTGGATCATCGTCTACCGAACCAAAGTTGCCATGCCCTTCCAGCAGAGGATAGCGGCTGGAAAAGTCCTGCACCATCCGCACCAAGGCATCATAAACCGCCTGATCACCATGCGGATGATATTTACCCAGCACATCCCCCACCACACGGGCACATTTACGGTAAGGGCGATCGGGTGTTAAACCCAACTCGTGCATCGCATAAAGAATTCGACGATGTACGGGCTTTAACCCGTCTCGCACATCGGGAAGTGCCCGTCCTACAATAACGCTCATGGCATATTCGAGGTAGGAGCGTTGCACTTCGGTGTGGAGCGCAGTGGAGATAACTTGTCCTGATGGGAGAATGCTCAGCTGTTCAGCCATGAGTTTTCCTTCTAGCGAGTCCTAACGTGATAATACGAATGGTGGGCGGGTAAACAGTTCACAGTATTTTCACAGTAGTATTCAACCGCAGGGTACAACAATGAATCCTTGCCAAGATCGAAGTTAAGGGAACAATGAAAGGGGTGGATTGAGAGTAGATTAATAACATTACCAGGTGGATATTCAGTAGTTGGGTAAAAAACAATGAAAACGGTTCTGATTGTAGAGGATGACTTGATCAATGCTCGCGTTTTTTCCAAGATTTTGACGAAACGCGGCGGTTTGGAAGTTAAGCATACCGAAAACGTAGACGAAGTGATGAAGATTGCCCAGTCGCGGGAAGCAGACATTATTCTGATGGATGTTTCGCTGTCGCATAGCGTTTATCAGGGAAAACCCGTAGATGGGATCAAAATCACCCAAATGCTGAAGGCTGACCCAGAGACGGCAAACCTGCCCATCATCCTGGTGACGGCCCACGCAATGGAAGGCGATCGAGAGAGCTTCCTTCAGCAAAGCGGTGCAGATGATTACATCTCCAAACCTGTAGTCGATCATCAACAGTTCGTTGATCAAATTCTGGCACTCCTACCCAGCGATTGAGTATTTATGTACTATTGTGCCAGACTTGTCGCTGCTCAGTGAAATTTCTCGTTACAGATTATCTCGCTGCCGTTACAGATTAGTCCGATCGCAGATTATCTAGCTTCAGACTATCTAGCTTCAGATTATCTAACTTTAGAACGCCCATGGCAGAAACGCGAGGTAAGGGAGCAAAAGGAGGGAGGAGGGCTGGAGGGGATGGGCATAAAAAAGCAAGGTTGAAGAACCTGAATCTATTTCTAACAGCAGACGGTTTCTATTACGAATTGCATAAAACACTGGGTTGCGCTTTGGAATTAGGATTCAATTTTATCTTTGAATATTAAATCAGTTGATGGTATCGATCGCCATCAGGTTATGTTTAATACAAAGTATTCTACTGAAAAGTCACTCTCAAGACCAACCTAAATGGCGTTAAAAGTGGTGGAATCTGCCAAAGTTAAATGTAATCAAGACCACATAAATGTAGTAGAAACAAATTTATAGATTTCTGCCAAAAGCTTTGTCATCAGGTTATTGGAGGAGTTTTTACCTCAAAAAACAAACTCAAACAATAGAGGTAAAAGCGATTTTTCTAAACTCATGAATTTGAAGGATGGAGAACGGCTGCAATTTATTAAGAATGGACATAGAAGAGCTTGAAGTTTCTGACTTCGCTTTTCCTTGCCGCTCTACACAACGAATTTATGTTTTATCACAAGAAACGACTGCAATACTTTACCAAACCTGAAAATCCTGACCCCATTTATGCCAAACAACTGCAAGAGTTAATTGGTGGGCCGTTTGGTGAAATGTCCGTCATGATGCAGTATTTGTTCCAGGGTTGGAATTGCCGTGGCCCTGCCAAATATAAAGATATGATGCTGGACATTGGAACCGAAGAGATTGGTCATATTGAAATGCTGGCAAATCTTATTGCCCATTTGGTTGATAAAGCTCCACCCGATGTTCAAGAAAAAGCTGCCACCGATCCGATCGTAAAAGGTGTGATGGGGGGCACGAAGACTGAAGATCTGATTATGGCAAGTATGAACCCCAAGCATGCCATTATGTCTGGTGGTGGAGCCACCGCAACTGACAGTGTGGGTTATCCCTGGAACGGTAACTACATCGTTGCGTCTGGTAATTTGATGGCAGATTTTCTTTCCAATGTGCAAGCAGAAGCACAAGGTCGTTTGCAAGCGGTGCGCCTGTTTGAAATGTCTACTGATCCAGGCGTGAAGGATACGCTCAGCTACATGATTGCCCGCGACACGATGCACCAAAATCAATGGCTAGCGGCGATCGAAGAACTGAAGGCAGACGGTTTAGAGGATCTACCCGTACCCAGCAGGTTCCCGCGCGAGTTAGAAAAGCAAGAGGCTTCCTACCAGTTTTGGAACTTGTCAGAGGGAACAGAAAGTAAAGAAGGACGCTGGGCAAACGGACAAAGCCCCGACGGCAAAGGGCAATTTGAATATCTGGAAAACCCAGAGCCTCAGGGCCCCGTTGGGGAAGCTCCCATGCCAAATCCTAAGCTGTATGGAACGCTAAAACAGTAAGGGTTAAGTTTGCTCGTTGCCTCGTTCTAATTGGCAGGAACGGGAAATTACCTCCCGTTCCAGTCAACCTCTCAAATGATTCCTTAACCCTGTGGTTGAGGAATTGTGACATCAATTTGCGTCACTTGAGCATTGGGGCTGAGGGCACTCAAGGGAGGGTTAATTTCCGCCTCATTGCCCACGACAAGCGTGACGAGATTTTCTGGCTTGAGATTGGCTTGAGCCGCTTGAAGGACATCCTCAACCGTTGTCGCTTCAACTCCTTGCTGATACTTAAAAATGAAGTCCTGCGGATAACCGTAGTAGTCATACCGGATCACCCGTGCCAAAACCTGGGAGGGCGTTTGGAAGTTGAAAATGAAGCCGTTTAGCACGGAGTCTTTAGCTCTTGCCAGTTGGTCTTCGGAAACGGGTGTTGTGCGAACTGCCTGAATTTGCTCTGTTGTAGACCGAATAAACGGTACGGTGGCCTCCGATCGCGTTTGTCCTCCCCCAATGAACAGTCCTGGATAGTCAAACCGGGGCGACCACACCGCATAAACCGAGTAAGCAAGTCCCTGGCGCGATCGAACTTCATTCACCAGGTTTCCGCCTAGCCCGTTCAGCACCTCATTCATCACCGTCATTGCAGGATAGTCGGCTGTATCTAACCGGCCGCCCAAATGCCCCATCTGAATATTGCTCTGCGTTAGCTGAGGCTGATTAACCAAAAACACCCCACCTTGCCTTACCTGAGACACCTCTTGCACGGAAGCAGTTGTGGCTGTGACTAGCTGCGTCTGAATCTCAGCAGGAGCCTGCCAATCGCCAAAGGTTTCTTCTAGCAAGGGCCGAATGGCTTCAGAGTCAAAATCACCCACAATGCCAAGCAGCACATTCTGAGGCTGAATCGTCTGTCGATAAAAGGTCAGGATATCTTCACGGGTAATGTTCTCCAGCGTAGTGTACTCAACGGTGCGGGCGTAAGGACTGTCTTCCCCGTAAATCAACTTCTGAAACTCTCGGCTGGCAATTTCCCCTGGATCGTCATTGCGACGGGCGATCGAACCGCGTAGCTGATTTTTAGTAATTTCGATCCGCTCTGGTGGGAAAGCAGGCTGGCGCAAAACCTCAGCAAACAACTGCATCACGTCCGACAGGTCTTCGCTCAAGGCATTAAAGCTGGCATTTCCATTGGCAATGTCAATATTGGTTTCCACTGAAGCGGCCCGCTGTTCTAAAAGCTGATTCAATTCTTCGGCAGGATGAGTTTGGGTGCCCCCACTTCGCATCACATCCCCCACAATACTTGCCAACCCAGCCTTGTCTGAGGGTTCCAATCGGCTGCCCGTATGAATCATGGCAGTCCCGCTGACCAACGGGAGTTCATGATCCTCTAGCAAGTAAACCCTCATGCCGTTGCTCAGTTCAAACTGGCCATATTCTGGAATTGTTAACTCTGGGGCAGGAGGTAATTCCAATTCTGTGTAGTGGCGGGGGGTAACTGCCAGCGCAGGCGATCGACCCAAACCTACCAGCACAAGCAGCACCACTGCCAGCGTCATTAAGCCATACTTCAACAGCTTTCGACTTCCGCTACGTTCCCACATAGTTATTAACCACCGCGTCTTTTTATCTTTGCTAAATCAACCGAATATTGCTAACGATTAACCGGCTGGCAACAGCTTACCAACGGTCAAATTCTGAGGCTGGAAAAGCTCCTGGGCAACTCGCTGCACATCTTCGGCTGTCACTGCTTCAAGCCGCTTCAAATCTTCAAACAAATTTCGCCAGCTTCCAGTTTTGGCTTCATATTCAGGCAGCAAACTGGCCATTCCCTGGTTAGAAGCCAGCGTTTGCAACAAGCTAGCCCGCGTTTGGGTCTTCACCCGATCGAGTTCCTCTGCCAAAACAGGTTCAGTTTTTAGCCGTTCCAGTTCAGCATTCATCACGGTTGCAATGTCATCAACGGTGTGGTTGGGAGCAGTAAGAGCATAAATCAGCATCACGTTGGTGAACCGATCGCCCGGAAAAGTTGGGGCAATATTTGCATTCAGGGCCAGTTGCGACTCAATTAGGCTCTTATACAAGCGAGAAGTTCGTCCGCTGGTGAGTAGTCCTGCAATCACGTTGTATACCTGGTTGTCGGGGCTAGTAATGGCCGGACGCTGGTAGCCTTGCATGTACCAGGGTTGGGATGGAAACTCAACAATCACTTCTTTAGGTTCGGTGCGCTCTGGGGGAATCACCTCCAACGGCGGCACGGGCGATCGAGCTTGATAGCGACCAAAGTAAGCCTCAGCCAGTTCTTTTACCCGATCTGGATCAACATCACCCACGATCGCCGCAATTATGTGATCGGGCGTGTAGTAAGTGTCAAAAAATTCTTGAATATCCTCGCGGGTAATGTTGCGAATATCCTGCTCGTAACCAATCACCGGACGACCATAGGGCTGCCCCTGCAAGGCTGCTCCCAAAAACTCCTCAATCATTTTGCCGATCGGGGAATTATCCGTCCGGGTGCGGCGTTCTTCTAAAATTACCTCTCGCTCTTCATGAAACTCGCGGAAAACAGGTTCCAAGAACCGCTCAGATTCCAACGACATCCAAAGTTCTAGCTTGTTGGCAGGAAAGCTGTAAAAATAACGGGTCGCATCCGCAGAAGTGGTCGCATTCAGCCCTACCCCTCCCGACTGATCCACAATCTGCCCATATTCATTTTGCTTCACATACTGAGCCGCTTCCGCCTGCACCTGCTGAAACTCTTGCTGAAGTTCCACCACCTTATCTGCTTGCCCCGCTTGCTCTGCTGCCCGAATTTCTGCAAAAAGCTCATCCAGGCGATCGAGCAAAGGAGCTTCTGCCTCATAGTTTGCCGTGCCGATGCGGGTGGTTCCCTTAAAGGCCAAATGCTCCAGGTAGTGGGCCACTCCTGTTTTACCGTCTTCTTCTTCCGCCGCTCCCACATCGACATAGGTCATGAACGAAATCACCGGAGCCTGATGCCGCTCCATCACAATGAACTTCATGCCATTGTCGAGGGTAAATTCTGTAATCCGGTTGACGACCCCATCAATGTAGGGCTGAATGTCCGTTCCGGGATTGGCCGTTCCAGCATTGGCTGTTCCAGGATTAATCTGTGCTAGGGCTGAAGGGGCTACTCCGCTCCACAGCAGTGCCATCACCATCCAAGTGGCAACCCACCGTCGCCAGTGCAATTGAGCGATCGAAAAAAGCTGAATGATTGAGAATCGAATCACCGAGGATAAATCAAATCGTTGCATGGAAGCCGCAATACGCAACACCAATAAACCAGGATAAGAACTTTTCCGCACGATTGCCTCTGGGATTTTAGATTTTAGATTTTTAGATTTTGAGTTTTGTCAAAAAAAAGGGCACAGGTGAAACCCATCAGACTGAGCCAAAAGCTTCCAACTTTAGGCTGAGCAAGACATTTGCAATTCAACAAGACCTGACAAGAATGCCTTAACGTTCACTTCTATTTAATATCAAAATCTAAAATCTAAAATCCAAAATCGCCCTCACTGGGTTTCACAATGCTTCACAATAGCAACAGCACCTTTGCAGCTACGAATAATAATGATGGTAAGTGTTATGGCGCGGATCGGGTTGAATGAGATGGCAGTCCAGTGGCAACGTTGGGGCAGATGGCTCCTTCAAAGGGGTCAGAAGACGATCGCCTATTGCCTTTGCCTGTTGGTGATGATGAGCGTCATGCTGGTTAGCATATCTCCAGCGTGGGCAGGGTTAACCGATGACCACTACGACGGGAATATCTTTGCTCTATATGCTGGGAATGGTTCTCTCTTTCCGCCTAGAGTAACGCTGGCAGAAGCCCTTCAGCGAGACAAGCCCATCATGCTGGTGTTTTTTGTCGATGACAGCCGAGACTGTAAGGAATTCGCAACAGTGGCATCTCAGGTTGATGCTTTCTATGGCCGGGCTGCTAATTTAATTCCGGTTAATATTGATGCCATTCCTCCTAAAGACAGCTATGGCCCCACCGAACCAGGCTACTACTACGAAAGCTTTGCACCCCAAACGGTGATTTTGGATCAGTCGGGCAAGGTGGTGCTAAACGAAGCGGGTTCGATCGCCTATGAGCGAATTGATGATGTCTTCCGCGAAGTGTTTGACCTTTTGCCGCGATCGGAGTCGGTTGAGCTAAAACGTCGTCCCGTGAATGAGTTAAACACGGAGTTAGTAGAACAGTAGCGAGATTTTAGATTTTAGAGCGTGATCTGCGGGATGGTATCCCCCCTAATAACACCCGATCGCAGGCTATTATCGACTCGGTACATCCCTTTTCATCCAAAATCTAAAATCTAAAATTCCCCTTGTGGCAATGCTGAGAATTATCACTGACTTCGATGGCCCAATCATGGATGTATCAGAGCGATACTATCGGGTTTATCACTTCTGTTTGGATCAAGTCCAGTATCCAGGGCAGAGTCTCCATCGACTGACAAAGGCAGAATTCTGGCAGTTAAAACGATCGCAAGTTCCAGAACGCGAAATTGGCAAACAGTCTGGCTTAGATGAACCGCAAGCCAAGGAATTTGCCCTACTGCGACGGCATACCGTTCATACCTTGCCCTACCTAATTTACGATAAACCTTTGCCAGGGGCGATTGATGCTTTAGAACGGATGACCGAGTTGGGCTTTGAGCTTGTCACCATGACCATGCGCCGCACCCGCGAACTTAACGCTGCCCTTGACCAGTACAATTTAGGCCGGTTTTTTCACATCGATCGTCGCTACTGCCTCGACAATGACCACGCCAAAACCAGCGACATTGAAGACAAAACCTGGCTCATGGGGACTGCCCTCGCCGCACTGCCCCCCATTGCACAAACCTGGATGATTGGCGACACAGAAGCTGATATTCTCGCAGCCAAAGCCCATGAAATTCCAGTGATTGCAGTACTGTCTGGCATTCGGAATCGCGATCGGCTCCAACCGCATCAGCCTGACTGGATTGTTGCGAACCTCAGCGAAGCGGTGGATATTGTTATACAGCAGTCTGTTGTAACAATTCCATGACCCGTTCAACCTTACCTCTGCCGCCCGGTGAATTTGGGCTACCCTTCCTGGGGGAAACGCTCAACTTTTTTGGCGATCCAGACTTTGCCACCAAACGCTTTCAGCAACATGGCTCCATTTTTAAAACGCGCCTGCTGGGTAAACCCACCATCTTCATTCAAGGAGCGGATGCCAATCGGTTTATTCTGACTGGCGAAAACCAAACCTTTCAGGTGAGTTGGCCCCCCAGCACAAAAGCCTTACTCGGCAAACTTTCGCTCGCATTGCAAAGCGGAGATCTTCACCAAAAACGGCGCAAACTTCTGGCGCAAGCCTTCATGCCCCGTGCCCTGGCTGGCTACATTGCCACAATGGAAGACATTACGCGTCATTACCTGCAACGCTGGCAAGCTCAGGAACAGCTAACCTGGTATCCTGAACTGCGAAACTATACGCTAGATGTTGCCTGCAAGCTGCTCATTGGGCTAGACAACGGCTCTCAAACTCCTTTAGGCCATCAGTTTGAAACCTGGTGCAAAGGGTTGTTTTCCATACCTCTACCTTTACCCTGGACAAGATTTGGGCAGGCGAAACAGTGTCGTGATCGGCTGTTGCAAACGATCGAGCAAATTATTCGAGAACGACAGCAATCTGCTGATCCGGGAGACGATACGCTGGGCTTGCTTGTACAGGCCACCGATGAAGAGGGCAACCATCTCAGTGCTGAAGAACTGAAAGATCAGGTGTTGCTGCTCCTGTTTGCTGGCCATGAAACGCTCACCTCTGCGGTTGCCTCGTTTTGCCTTCTGACGGCCCAGCACCCTGATGTTTTGGAAAAGATTCGCCAGGAACAGCAGCAATTTCCCGACGATCGCCCCTTAACGCTAGAAAGCCTGCGGGAAATGACCTATTTAGAGCAAGTCTTGAAAGAAGTGTTGCGGATCATTCCTCCGGTGGGTGGCGGGTTTCGTACCGTCATTCAAGACTGCGAATACAAAGGCTATCAAATTCCCAAGGGCTGGACGGTGCTCTACCAAATTGGCACAACCCATCAAGACAGCACCCTGTATCCTCAACCCGATCGCTTTGAGCCTGAACGGTTTAACCCCGATCGGATTCAATCCCAAACGGTTGACCAGCAAAAGTATGGATACATTCCCTTTGGTGGCGGGATTCGGGAATGCTTAGGCAAAGAATTTGCGCGTTTGGAAATGAAAATTTTTGCAGTTCATCTTGCTCGCCATTACCACTGGGAGCTTCTCCCGGAGCAAAGCTTAGATATGGTGACAATTCCTACGCCCCATCCTCGTGATGGATTACAGGTGCGATTTGGACAACGGGAGTAGGGAGTGGGGAATAGGGAGTAGGGAGTGGGGAAGTGGGGAGTTGAGAAAATAATGGAGTAATTCGTAGCGCAGGCATCTTGCCTGCCAGTAGGACGATGCCCGATCGCAACGACTGAATTAGATTCTTAACTTCCACAAACGACCAAAATCCTTTGCTTGCGTTCAGGAACCAATCACGAAACGGCTTTTTTTACCCAATATTCGCTTTAGCAACACGATCGACACAAGGCTTGCCCCAAGACCAAAGGAAAAGATTAGCGAAAAGATCAGCAGGTTGGCATCTGTCCAGAAGGGCGGAAAGTTGAACTTACTGGCGGCTCCAAAGTAAGCAATGATGAAGTAATCGTGCAGAAAGTAGATACCAAAACTCAACTGCGCTAGAAATCCCATCACCGCATGGAACGGTTTAGGGGTTTGGGCTTCTGTGCGCCATAGGAAATAAATGACCAGCAAGCAAACGATCAGCTTATTCAACGAGTTTAAAGGGATGGGTCTAGGTTCAATCCAAAATTCCAGAGCCGTCAGGACAAGAACGCTTGCAATCAGCCACAGAAAATGTTTCTGCACGATCGGAAACAGTTTGTCTCTAAAGTGAGAACAAAACATGCCCAGCACGTATACCGAAAGGAAATGGACAAAAGACTGAATGGCACCGTTGTCATAGGGTCGGGGCACAAGCAACGTCACGATGAGCAGGGTCGGCAAAACCCAGTAAGCCTTTGGTGTTCTGTCTAGCAAAATTAGGGCTGGAGAAATCAGGTAGAACAGCCCAATCATGGGAATGAACCAAAATGGCGGCAGATGTGCTCCGGTTAAATAAAACATCCCAATTTGCTTGAGAATTGATGCATCGGCAAACCGTTCTAGATACCACTCTGGTGGAGTATAAATTTTATCGGCAAGGCAAAGCCCGATCGCTGGAATGGATACCAGGGAATACGGCAACAGAACATAGCGAAACTTTTTGATTAAGTAGCTACCAAACTCGTATTTATGGGACAAAAACTGGAACAAAAATCCAGCAATAAATACAAAGTAGACGGTGCCGTTACCCACTAGAATCTGAACAAAATCTTCAACTCGATCGTTTCCCCACTCCAGAGAGCTAATTACATGAGATGCAACGATTACAAGAATTGCAAACCCTCGAAAGTTATGAATATATCTTAGAAACTCTGCTGGTTTGCCTGATCTAGAAACTGTTTCAGCACTTCGGTTTAGGAGCGTTTCACGAATGGAGGTTCCTGCCATAAAATCTACCTAAAAGCGACAACATCTCAGCCCTGGAAACTACTCTTGAGCATTCAAACGGAACATAAAAACTTCATGAACCGCCCTTAAAAACTTAGTAATTCTACAGAGAGGATGTCGTGATTTTGATCACTTTCCAGGTTGAGATTGAAACCTTTGGTCAGGGGCATCACTGATGTTTTCTCTTGAACCCAGCAATCACCCTATCAGGCGAACCAAACAGATGAGGTCGATCGCCATCTGTCCCGATTACAGTAATGAAAGATAAGTGACGTTCATGGAATTAACCCGGCAGGGGGGCTGCTGGGTTTTTCTCTTTTAAAAGCTTTTCCAGAAAATACAATGCTGCCTAACGCAGCAAGGCAAAATCAGTAGAAGTTCAGCAAAACTTCATGACGAATTGGAGAAGTCTTCACGGGATTCACAACATCACTACACAGAGCCAGAAGGTTGAGAGTGATAAATTGGGACAGATGTTTGAGTTGCAAAAGGGGCTATCACCTTGTCAGTTCTTCATATGCTGGTGGTCACTGAAGCAGGTTTACTTGTTGCTGCCCTAATTTTGTTGATTCCGATCGCAGTTTTATTTCTTGAGTGCGGTCTTGCTGCTCTTTCCAGGTCTAACCTTGATCCTGTATCGGGTCATCCGAAACCCAGAGTGGCGGTGTTAGTTCCAGCCCACAACGAAGCTGCTGGAATTCGCCCTGTTTTAGAGGGTTTGTTGGCTCAGCTAGAAGAATCTGATCAACTTATTGTGATTGCAGATAATTGCACTGATGAAACGGCCGCAGTAGCGCGATCGACTGGAGCAACGGTAATTGAACGCCAAGACGCAACCCATCGAGGGAAAGGATACGCCCTGGATTATGGTGTCCAGTTCCTTGCCAAAAATCCGCCCGATGTGGTGGTCATTGTGGATGCTGACTGTTTAGTCGAGCAGAACGCGCTGCCCCAAATTGCCCAACGAGCAGCAGACACCCAACAGCCCGTGCAAGCTTTATACCTCATGGAGCAGCCCACTCACCCAAAACCCAAAGATGCAGTATCTGCCCTTGCCTTCCTCGTCAAAAATCAGGTGCGCCCAACTGGACTAGCTCAACTCCATTTGCCTTGTTTGCTCACTGGAACCGGGATGGCATTTCCCTGGAAAGTCATTCAAAAAGCGGCTTTGGCTAGCGGAAACATCGTGGAAGATATGCAGTTAGGCGTTGATCTGGCGATCGATGGATACCCTACCTTATTCTGCGGTACTGCCAAAGTGACGGGTCTTCTGCCCCAACAGCAACACGCCGCTAAAAGCCAGCGCACCCGTTGGGAACATGGACATTTACAAACGATCGTGACGCAAGTTCCCAAGTTGCTCAAAGCTGCACTCATTCAGCGAAGAGTTGATTTGCTGGCCCTTGCCCTGGAATTATCTGTGCCGCCTCTGTCGCTACTGGTGATGGGATGGCTCGCTCTCACTGCCTTGGCAACGATCGCAATGATCTTTGGAGTCTCTGGATTACCCGCCATCCTCCTGGGCATTGAAGGGGGAATGATGAGTATTGCCATTTTGGCAGGATGGGCCCGCTTTGGCCGAACTGAATTGCCTGCAAAAGTGCTGCTTGCCATTCCAGTCTATGTCCTCTGGAAAATTCCGCTTTACTTCGCATTTTTGCTTAAACCCCAAACAGAATGGGTTCGGACTGAGCGAGATGCGATCGAGTCGGTAAAGTCGCGGAATTTGGGTAATGGGTAATGGGTAATGGGTAATGGGTAATGGGTAATAGGGATGGTCAGTCAGCTATGGAAGTACGAAGGCACGTTAGGACAGTTCCATATTGCCTAACCTAGCCGTTTGGGGTTTCCGTCCCCTGAGATTGTCCTAACTTTTCCATCCGTTGCCATAGTTCCAATTCTCGTTTCCCAATTCCCGATCTCCCTCTCTTTTCTTCACCCCCTCTATAACAAGTCAAAAATATTCATAAAGAGAAAGTAAAGGAGGAAGGCGATCGCTACGACAAGGATAGGTTGATTCGCTACGATGTTTGAGACTTGATTGCAACCGTAAATACTCGTGTGCGTAGATCCACTAATCTTGTGAATTCAGTGGGCTGGTTAATGAAATGACGATTTTTCCAACGATCTAAGTCCAATTGTCATTGGTGATAGCAGAGAGATTCTCATGCACGTTATTCCAACTGAAATTCCAGATGTTTTAGTGATTGAACCCCGCGTCTTTGGGGACGATCGAGGGTTTTTCTTCGAGAGTTTTAACGAAAGTGCCTTTAATGAAAAAACCGGAGCAAATGTTCGCTTTGTGCAGGACAATCATTCTCGCTCGGCTAAAAACGTTTTACGAGGATTACATTATCAAATCGAGCAGGCCCAAGGAAAGCTAGTTCGGGTAGTAGCGGGGGCAATTTTTGATGTTGCCGTTGATATTCGGAGAAGTTCCCCAACCTTTGGGATGTGGGTCAGTTGTGAATTGAGTGCTGCCAACAAGCGACAGCTTTGGGTTCCGGCTGGGTTTGCTCACGGCTTTGTTTCCCTGGAAGAAGGAACGGAAGTTTTATACAAAACCACTGATTATTATGCTCCGGCATATGAACGTAGCATCCTCTGGAATGATCCCGACCTCGCCATTGCCTGGGAATTAACAGAAGATCCGGTTCTATCGTCCAAAGACCAAGCTGGACAGCCCTTTAGAACGGCTGAGGTATATCCATGACACAGATTCTTCTAATTGGTAGCGGTGGGCAGGTTGGGCAAGAATTACAAAAGACGTTACCTGCGATCGGAACGACAACTTGCATCAGCCGCAAAGAACTTGATTTAACCCAACTGGATCAAATTCGCGATTTGATCCAGGAAACTAGTCCTAACCTGATTGTGAACGCAGCAGCTTACACAGCCGTTGATAAAGCAGAATCTGAACCGGAATTAGCAAATCTAATTAATGGGAATGCGCCAACGGTGATGGCAGAAGCCGCCCAGTCGATCGGATCTGCTCTTATCCACATTTCCACCGACTATGTATTTGACGGCAACAAGAATACTCCATACACCGAAACAGATACGCCAAACCCAATTGCCGCTTACGGACGATCGAAGCTTTTAGGGGAGCAGGGCATCCAGCAGGTTTATAGCCATTCTGCCAATTTTCGCTATGCCATTCTCAGAACCGCCTGGGTGTACGGTGCCTTGGGCAAGGGCAACTTTGC
>PVWD01000366.1 GCA_003003615.1 filamentous cyanobacterium CCP2
GTGGCATCACCGGCTTCTAATTCAGACAGTTTGAAGGTAATGAGCTTATCCCAGTTCCCTCCTTCAAACAAAACGGCAACTCGTCCGCCGCTAATCCGCTGAACCAGTCCTTGATATCCGTAGTAAATGTCGTTGGCGTTGATGACACGAACGGCTGAGCCTGGAAGAATCATGGTTAAAAAACAGTAAAAAGACTGTGATAACGTGACCTGTAATCAGCTTAGTGCATTCTCTGGGTTTCGCAAGCAGTAAGGTTAGGCTATGCCAGAGCAGCAACTGAAACCCGTGCAGCAATTTGCTGAGCCACCGCAGTTAATGCTTTGGCGGAAGCCGATTCTGGAAATTCAACTACAATCGGAACCCCTCGATCGCCCCCTTCCCGCACAGGCATTTCTAGCGGAATGCAGCCCAGCAGAGGTAAGCCAAGTTCTTTAGAGGTTTTTTCACCGCCGCCAGAGCCAAAAATATCGTACTGGCGATCGGGCAAATCCGGGGGAACAAAATAGCTCATATTTTCCACAATCCCCAAAACGGGAACCTGCATTTGTTGGAACATCCGCAGTCCACGCCGGGCATCCAGCAGGGCAACGGTTTGGGGAGTTGAAACAATGACGGCTCCTGCCATTGGGACGGCCTGCGCCAGGGTGAGTTGGGCATCTCCGGTGCCAGGCGGCATATCCACGATTAAATAATCCAGTTCGCCCCAATTCGCCTGATACAAAAACTGCCGAATAATCCCATTTAGCATTGGCCCTCGCCAGATAACAGGCTGATCAAAGTCAATCAAAAAGCCCATTGAAACAAGCTTCACGCCATAGTTGAATGCCGGTTCTAAAATGTCTCCCTGTGGAGATTGCTGTACTGTGACTTTGGCATCGCTCAATCCCAGCATCGTTGGCGTGTTTGGCCCATAAATGTCCGCATCAATTAGCCCAACTTTGGCACCTGCCTGAGCCAATGCCACCGCCACGTTCACCGCAACGGTGCTTTTGCCCACTCCACCCTTACCGCTGGAGATAGCAATGATGTTTTTCACACCGCTAATCCCAGTGCGATCGGGCAAGGGTTTTTGCTGCGGCGTTTCGGCCGTCACATCAACGTTGACCGTTTCAACCCCTGGCAAGGTTTTGACTGCCCGTTCACAGTCTTCCACAATGAACTCACGCAAAGGGCAGGCAGGAGTCGTCAAGACTAAGGTAAAACTAACTTTCCCCCCATCCACCTTGACGTTACGAATCATATTTAATTCCACTAAACTCTTTTGCAGTTCAGGGTCTTGTACAGGTCGAAGGGTTTCTAAAATTGCACTCGTATCAAGCGTTATCGGCATCGTGTTCTCCATCCCAGCATTCATGCCAGGAGTCTCTAAGCACAAATTCTTATCCTACACACCATTCTACAGGGGGTGTCGGCAGAGACGCAGAGAATCTAGCGAAGACAAGACGAGGGACGATTTGAATTTTGAATCCCTAACTGCAACGGTAATTGATACGTTGGCGATGAACAGGTTTATCCGACGGTGGTGGTGCGGAGCAAATAGCCAAAGCCGATCGCCAAGAAGACGGCAAAAATGTCTGAGCAGTTTGGTTTGGGGAATTTAGGGGCAGTATCCATCTGCTGTCGATCGCGCTCCGCAGCTTGGGCCAATTCACTGGCAACCCTAGCTGCATAAGGGCGAATGATTGACCAAACCAATGGAGAAAGCCAACCCCGCAAAGTAACGGAATAGGTCACTCTTGTGCCGCACAAAGTAGACTCAACTCGATAGGTGACACGCTCTTCTAAACCTGGCAGCGCAAAGATTCGCACGCTAAGCAATTCTCCAGGCTGAACCCGCTCCACAAAAATCCGAATGGCGATCGGAAACAGCCGACTAACCGCCTGATAAATTAACCCTGGCTTAGGAATCAGACCATAGGGGACGTTCGTTCTGGCCAGGAGTGGATGCCAGGATACATCCGCCAGGTTCACCACTTTCTGCCACAGGTCATCGGCTGAAGCAGAACTTAAAACCTGGTATGTACCAACAGGGGGTGGGAAATGTTCGGATTGCTTATGCATCAGCCTATACCAAAAGCTCGTCATTTTAGCTTATCTCCCAAATCTAATGTCACCAGAACGGAGGAAGCTAATACACGACACGTTAAAGACCTCGCTGGCACCTTGGAATAAACGATCGGTCTTTGAATTTGCCCCCAGTCCGCTATATTCTTTTTGGCTTAGATCATTGTAATCTAGGCAGTTTTTACTCTAAGAAAATAACTAGGATTTGTGAGTAACGATTAAACATAATTTGTTACAAATTTTCAGCAATCCTGATTACAACTTGCTCAGTAAGGAAGAGTCCTCAATGACTCGATTTTGAGGCTATCATCTCCGAAATTCCACAGATTCCAACCCATCCAAGGGGGGATCTTTGCTATTTACATTCCTTTACTGGTTTACTTTGTGTGTCCAATTCGGTATAGCCTAGATCCGGGCTAGCTTTAAAGTTCTGGTGATATACCTGAATACTCGATACACGTTTCATTTCTCCTCCCGTCAATTTTTAATTTGTCCATGTTTGGCGGCTGGCTCCATCTTGTAAATCTTGCTGTTTTTAAGTTGTTGGCATCTGAAAGGCTATGGTGAAATCCTTCTCCGACAAAAAATCATTAAGTTCGTCGCGATCGTTACCTCCTTCAGACTCGCGTCAGCGCGTCAGTGAGTTTATGAAAGGCTTGCAGGATAAAATCTGCGCTGGACTGGAAGAACTGGATGGAGAAGGCAACTTCCAGGAAGATTCTTGGGTACGCGAAGAAGGCGGCGGTGGGCGATCGAGAGTGCTCAAGGCGGGGGGTGTCTTTGAGCAAGGCGGAGTCAATTTCTCGGAGGTGTGGGGCAAAGACTTACCCCCTTCAATTTTGGTACAACGCCCAGAGGCAGCCGGTCATGGTTTTTATGCAACGGGCACTTCAATGGTGCTCCATCCCCGCAACCCCTACGTTCCAACGGTTCATCTCAACTATCGTTACTTTGAAGCGGGCCCCGTTTGGTGGTTTGGGGGCGGCATTGACTTGACTCCCTATTATCCCTTTGTGGAAGATGTGATCCAGTTCCACCAAACCCTGAAAACAGCCTGCGATCGGCATCATTCAGAGTATTACCCCATCTTCAAGCTCTGGTGTGATGAGTATTTTTATCTAAAGCACCGCCAGGAAACCAGGGGGGTTGGCGGCATTTTCTTTGACTACCAGGATGGCACGGGCAAGCTATATCACGGGCCACTTGCCGAAAGTCCGGCTCATGGACAGAGTGATGCGGTGGGTGAACTAGAACCCCGCACTTGGGAGCAAATCTTTGCGTTTGTGCAGGAATGCGGCAATGCGTTTCTCCCTGCCTACCGGCCGATCGTTGAACGCAGACAAGGAACCGAGTGGGGCGATCGAGAACGCAATTTCCAGCTTTACCGTCGCGGTCGCTATGTGGAATTTAACCTGATCTACGATCGGGGCACCATTTTTGGGTTGCAAACTAACGGGCGCACCGAATCTATCCTCATGTCCTTGCCTCCCCTCGTGCGGTGGGAATATAGCTATCAACCGGAACCCGGAACGCCCGAAGCTGCCCTCTATGAAACCTTCCTCAAACCGCAGGATTGGGTAAACTGGCAAGCCAACAGCTAAGGAATACAAATTTAATAACCCAAAACTCTTGTGGGGTAGGCAGCGTTTCGATTGAGCTCAAGCCGAAGTCTTGCCTGCCCAGTCAACAAGTCTGGGGGATTACTAGTGATTTCATGAGAGCATCCCATTGATGCAAATGGCTCGATTTCCGTAGCGCAGGCATCTTGCCTGCCAGGGAGAGATTGGTCATGGAAATGCAAAAGTGGGATGCACCTGATTTCATCCCCGATCCTAAGCTGATTTGCTTTTCCAGTTTGTTGTATCAATTAACCTCCCCTTTGGGAAACCTAGTGAATGCAACTGGCAATCGCTGGGTCTTTTGACTTAGCTGGTTCCACTGGTTCATATATCAGTAAGTCCTAGGGGAGGATAGCAATCCACATGGATTTGACAACGCACACGACTCAGGATGGTAAAACGGTTATTGTTCTTACTCCTACAGGGCGGCTAGATATTACCACCGCATGGCAGTTTCGCCTGAAATTGCAGGAGTGTATTTCCAAAGTTAGCCCCCATATTGTGATTAATTTGGGCCATGTGAACTTCATTGATAGTTCTGGATTAACGTCTCTGGTCGCAGGAATGCGAGATGCAGATAAGGTAAGCGGCAGCTTTCGTATTTGTAATGTGCATCCAGAGGCAAAACTTGTCTTTGAAGTGACAATGATGGACTCAGTTTTCGAGATTTTTGAAACCGAGAATGAGGCCCTGGAAGGGGTTCCGCGTGAAATTATGACGTGAAGTATGCTGTGAAAACCGATCGACTCGGCAATAAAAAAGCAGCCTTTGCGGGGCTGCTTCTTCTCATACATGAGGTGCATGAGGAGCTGTCATTTCTTAGAGTAAGGGGAATTTTTACCCCTACGGGTGGGGTTACAGAATTTGATACGTGAGGCTCAGACAAGCATACGGGAGATTGACGAGAAACCTTGGGAACCCGATCGCCCTGTCTGAAGTCAAAAAAGGTAGCTAACGGACTTATGCAAAACCTTCCTCAATGATTTGCGCAAATTAGGACTCTAAATCACCTATAGCCCCCCAGTGTAAGCACTGAGGTCGCATACGTCGCGTCTACTGCCCATTCTTTTTATTACGTCTAGAGAGGATCACTCATGTCTAGTTATCGTCCCTTGCGGTCTGGGACTGCCCTGTTTAGTGCGCTAACTTTGCTGGCAGGTGCGGCCACGCCGATCGTTGTTTTCCAGGCTCCAACATACGCACAAAGCACTTTTTCAGATCTCTCGTCAGATTATTGGGCAAGAGGTTTTATTCAAGAGTTAGCCAACCGGGGCGTAATTAGTGGATTCCCCGATGGCACGTTTCGCCCCAATGATCCGGTAACGCGGGCCCAATTTGCCGCAATGGTGCGTCAGGCATTCCCTCGGTCTGCAACTCGTAACCCTGTTTCATTTAATGATGTCCCTTCAAACTATTGGGCATCTGAAGCCATTCGTGCCGCCTATACAACAGGCTTTTTGTCTGGCTATCCTGATAATTTCTTCCGCCCCGATCAAAATATTCCTCGCGCTCAAGTCTTAGTTTCATTAGCCAATGGCTTGGGATATAACACCACTGGAACGATCGGCAATACATTACAAGTTTACAGAGATGCCAATGGAATTCCAGACTGGGCCCGCAGCAGCATTGCCGCCGCCACAGAACGGCAAATTGTTGTCAATTACCCTGATGTGAGTACGCTCAACCCAAACCGATCGGCCACTCGTGCTGAGGTGGCAGCGTTTATCTATCAGGCTTTGGTGAGTTCGGGGCAGGTAGCAGCGATTCAGTCGCCCTATGTTGTAGGCAGCCAAACGTCAGTGCCAACCCAGGGAGCCGTACAGATTCCATCTGGGGTGAATATTCCGGTGCAGTATAGCCAAGCCGAGAAAATTTATGTCTCTGCGGAAGAGCCAGAACCCGTTCCAGTTACGCTAACCGTTGCCCGAAATCTTGTTTCTCAAACGGGACAGGTGCTCATTCCGGCGGGAAGCCAAATTGAGGGCGAAATTCGGATTGTTTCTGGTGGGGCACGCTTCTATTCCAGAGAAGTGATTCTGCCAAACAACACTCGCCTTCCGATTAGTGCGACCTCTGCGATCGTCAACACCACTCAGGAAATCAACCGCAGAACC
>PVWD01000367.1 GCA_003003615.1 filamentous cyanobacterium CCP2
ACTTTGAACAACAACTGCGGGAAGTAGAACAATCATTGCTGTTGCTCAAGGTACGCTATGCCCAAGTGCAAGCCGATCAACACCGTCAGGAAGAACTGCAACAGCGTAAGGAGCAGGTGGAGCGTCAACTGCAACATTCCCGGTCTAACTCTGAGCAGGCTGAGCTAAAAGCTGAATTAAAGCAAATTAGGCAGCAGCTTGAAGATCTAGAAGTTTCTCTGGAAAGCAAGCTGTTTTCCTGGAGTGGTCTAAAGGAAGTGTTTTGGCAGGCTGTTCGGTTTGGCGGCGCGGGCGTGGTGCTGGGGTGGATTTTGCGATCGTTGGCGGGATGAAGCAGGATGAAAGGAGTTAACGGGACGAAATGAAAGCAGAAATGCAGTCTGCCGTTGTTTGAGGTTTTTCCAGATGGGGTACATGACCACAGTTTTCAATCCACACCAGCTTACTTTTGGGAATCGCTTGGTGGAATTTTTCGGCATCGGCTGTGCCCAAAATCCGATCGCACTGTCCCCACAAAATCAGGGTGGGAAGGTTTAGATGGGCGAGCTTGTCTTGAAAGGAACCATATCCTCCACTGCGGGTAAAGGCAATTAGGGCTTGCTGCCATCCGGGTTGGTCTAGGTGCAGTGCGGCGCAGGTTTGAGCATCTGGGGAGGCAAAACTGGGGTCGTGGTAGGCTTTCAGGCTAATGCTCTGGCGTACTTTAGGGTTTCGCAAAAAAGTGGTTGCCAAATAGCCCAAGGGCGGAATCAGAAATTTGCCCATCGATCGCCCAACGGTGAATCCGGCACTGTCAATGAGAACGAGTTTCCTCACCGCTTCAGGATAGGTCAGGGCAAAGTCGATTGCGGCGGCCCCACCCATTGAGGCACCCACTAAGACAACAGGTTGGTTAATCAGGGTTTTCCAGGTGTAGTAAAGATGGGTTTTGATGGCTTCTGGGCTGGGGGCAAGTTGGGGCGGCCGTTCTGTGAAGCCGAATCCGAGCAGGTCGATCGTCCAGGTTTCAGTGGGGGGTGACAGCAGGGGAATCAGGCGGCGAAACTCGAATACGGAACTGTCAAAGCCGTGAAGCAGTAAAGCAGGAATGCCTTCTCCTTGTTGTACAAAGGCTGTGGCTATCGGGTGTGGGCTGAGCGGAGTGAGGATCGCCTGCTGTTGAATGGATTGGGCGAGGGCAATGGAAGTGGGTTCAGTGAGTCGATCGCTTGAAACAGAAAAGGTCATGGTGGGCTGAACGTTACCGAAGTTATCGCAAAAATTACCACAAAGGTAGAGTAAACCAAAATTGCGATCCCATGCCGAGCGTGCTGTCTACGCCAATTTCTCCGCCGTGTGCCATAACAATTTGCTGACAGAGATATAACCCCAAACTCAGCCCCGTTAATTGCCGTTCCTGTGTCGTGCCAATTCGTAGGTCAAATAACCGCTCGCACTGACTCGGACTGATGCCTTTCCCGTCATCTTCAACAATGCATCGCACCTGATTCCCGGTCATTGCTGCCTTTACCGTGACCGTCACTCCGGGTGGATTATGCTTGACCGCATTCACAATTAGATGCCGGAAAACCCGTTCTAGCTGGGAGCGATCGGCGG
The DNA here is from genome assembly GCA_003003615.1 of filamentous cyanobacterium CCP2. Lineage (GTDB taxonomy): Bacteria > Cyanobacteriota > Cyanobacteriia > Elainellales > Elainellaceae > Egbenema. The sequence goes on from PVWD01000367.1 coordinate 1,597, forward strand.
CCACAGGGGGCAGTTCAGGAAACTTGTTCACAAAGTTTGCTTCGTTTAGCTCAAATAAGGGCTGTAGGTCTGATGCGATGCTTTGAACAAAGGGCTGTAGTGCTAGTTCATCAGCATTTACCACAATGCCTTCGGTTTTATTCTTATACGCTTCCAGCAAAGAATTAAGCTTACACAGTTGGATCTCGCCCGATTGGGTCATTCGTTCCAGCAAGCTACGAGACATAGCGATGTTTTCACCGGGCTGATTTTGTAGATTTTTTAGCACCATCAAACTGCCCATAACCGTGGTTCGCAGATCATGGGCGATCGCATGAATCAAAACATCCCGCAGTTGGTTTAATTCTTGCAACTCAGCCATGTTTGCTTGCAGTTGCAGGGTTCGTTCTGCCACCTGATTTTCTAAATTGGCATTGAGGTTTTGCACCCGCTTGTAAAGCTGCCCTTGCTGAATGGCGATCGTTACCTGCGTTCCCAAGGCTTCGAGCAGTTCAACTTCTAGGGGTTGCCACTGTCGCGTTGTCGAGCATTGATTCACAACTAACACACCAAACAGGTTTGGGGTCGGATCAGATGACCAGCCAGAACATTCAGCCAGGGTAGGGGATTTCTGTTTCATCATTGCTGGACATCTAGCCCCATCCAGAACGATAGGAACGGCAATTCCGGCTCTCACGTGAAAGCGATCGTGGTACTGCTTGAGGAAAGAGGAAACCGTTGTTTGGGCGGTGTCTGCTACCACGCGAATTGGCTCTTGAGCAAACATCGACTGCAACTCTTGATAAACCTGCACATCGGTTGTCCAGCCGATGGTAGAGGCCCAACCTGGCACGATGGATTCTGCCACCACACTGCCCTGTCCGTCTCGGTCAAAACAGCTAAAAAAGACGCGATCGGCGTGGAGGAACTGTCGCACTTCTTCGACGGTGGTCTGCAAAATTTCTTCCAGGTCTAATGACTGGCGAATTCGCATAGCCATTTCACTCAACAACCGATTGCGCTCGGCGGTTAAACGCAATTGGGCCTCGGCAGACTGTCGGGTGGTCATGACAGCGGCCAAAATCAGGGCTGTAATGGTTATTACGCCAATAAATGCCTGCAATAGCAACACGACCTGGCTGGGATCACTCGCTTTGGCAATGAACGGGCCACGCTCCAGAATGGTGCCGCTGATGGCAATCACCGAAAGCACAAAACTCGCCAAAATGGTTCTAACATGCCCAAACCGCAGGGCTGCCCAAATAATGAAGGGGAAAGGCAAATATTCCAGAGGATACATGGCGATCGTTTCGCTGGGTTGGGAGTAGAACACAATCCAACTCACGGCAATCAGCGAACTGAGCCAAATCCATTTTTCGCCTGAAGAGGGGCGATCGGCTGTCACATACCAAGCTGAATAGGTTTCTGAGCCTCGCCCAAAGCTTTGATTTGAGGGGATAAATCGCGAATTCAAACCTGCAAACTTAAATTGATTTTGGTGTGCATAATGCTGGAGTGCCAGCAGCGTTGGTGTCAGAATTAAAATGCCCATACCGTCCCCCAGCCAAATCGTCCACCAGTTTTGAACAATCTGCATCCAGTTCAAGCCCTGCACATAGGAATAAAACATTGTGCCGATCGTGGCATTAATGATGGGTGTAATGAAAACTGCCAAACCCACAAAGCCCAACACATCACGCAGCCGATCCATAGACAGACGGAAGCCAAACTGCCGCAGCAATGTCACACCAACCACTGCCTGTAAAGCACTGCCTAAGGTTGAACCTGTTGACAAAAGCCACGGCACATCTAACGACGCATTCATCCATAACACACCCAAAGCCACACCGATTCCCGCCCAGCGTCCTTGCCATAACAGTGCAGCGAGGGCAATACCCGCAGGGGGCCATACGGGAGAGGCTAAAAATCCCAGTTGCAAAATCGCCAATGACATTCTTGCAGTCAAGAAATAGGCAAAAGCAACTGCGCCTAAAACAATCAGGGAGCGCCAAAGTCTGGTTTGGTTCACGGTGTTTGTGTTGGCATTGGTAGTAACGCTGGTAGAAATGCCAGGCTGCATATCTCCTGTCTCTGGATGATTTTATGTGCTGATCGCTGGTTTTATGTGCATTCACTGTTAACGTGATGCAGTGTATACCGAGTGGTTTGTTACTTGATAAAGCGGCAGCCCGTAACAGAGCGGCAGCCCAATATCTTTAGGGTGGCTCATCAGACAGTATCCTAACGTCCTCCAATTGGATGAACCGTTGGTGGGAAGGGGGAAAGAGGGAAAGCACACAAGATCAAATTTATTAGCGTTCACGATCGCCAAATCTTCCAACCATGACGATTCCATTCACTGTTTTTCCAGTCATTGAAACAGAGCGTTTATTGCTGCGCCAGGAAACTCTAGAAGATGCTGAAGCTGTGTTTGCAATATTTTCTGACCCTGCTGTTACTCAGTTTCATGATCTTGATCATTTTACAGAAATTGCTGAAGCGATCGGTGTCATTGAACGGCGAACCCAACGATTTAAAGCAGGGCAGGGCATTCGCTGGGGCATTGTTTATAAGCAGGACAATACCTTAATTGGTTCTTGCGGCTTTGGGTGGAACTTGGCAGCAGGAGAGGCAGAAATTGGTTATGAGCTTGCCAGTAAGTTTTGGCGGCAAGGAATCATGACAGAAGCACTGCGAACCATTTTGCAATTTGGGTTTGAGGGGGCCGGTTTACGGCTTGTGCTTGCTGAGGTCATGTTGGAAAACACGGCATCTAAAAAATTGCTGGAGAAGTTAGGCTTTCAAAGCCAGGGTGTGCTAAAACAGCATGGGTTTTGGAAGGGTCAACACCATGATCTAGAAAAATTTATATTAATGAACTTTAACCCTTGACAACTGCATACCAAAGCAGAGATTTTAGGGATTTTGTACACTACTAAGCGGAGGGCTGTGTCAAGTTTGGGGGTACGTTCTGTGCGCCTGTTCACCACTGTAGCTGGATTGCGCCGCTATCTAGAACTGAATCGATCGCCCCTGAGTCGGCCGTCCAATGACGGGATTCAGGCAGTCCATCATCAGGTTGTTCATCAACGGTTTGCCACTATCGGCCTCGTTCCCACGATGGGGGCACTCCACGCAGGACATCTAAGCCTGATTCGGCAAGCGCGACAAGGGAATGATTTGGTTGTGGTTAGTATTTTTGTTAACCCATTACAGTTTGGCCCCCATGAAGATTTTCAGCGATATCCTCGGAGGTTGGATGCCGATCGTGCCCTCTGTCAGGCTGCTGGTGTAGATGTGATTTTCGCGCCGACAGCGACCGAGCTATATGGAGTAGACCATTCACCAGATTCAAATCAGGTGACTCAAGTCATTCCTCCAGCCAGTATGATGGCGGAATTGTGCGGGCGATTTCGTCCAGGACATTTTCCGGGCGTAGCGACAGTCGTCCTGAAGTTACTAACAATTGTGCAGCCCGATCGCGCTTATTTTGGTCAAAAAGATGCTCAACAATTGGCAATTTTGAAGCAAATGGTGATGGACTTAAACGTACCCGTAGAAGTGATTGGCTGCCCAACTGTCCGTGAACCAGACGGGCTAGCAATGAGTTCGCGCAATCAGTACCTTTCAGCAGAAGAACGATCGCAGGCAACTACACTGTATCGCAGCCTCAGGCAAGCAGAACAAGCCTTTCAGCAAGGTACAATTCTCCGGGAAGACTTGATCAACGTTGTCAAGACCGAACTTTCCACCGCTCCCGACCTCAAACCTCAATACATCGAACTCGTACACCCAGACACCATGCGCCCCTTAGAACAAGTTGAAGATACAGGCTTGCTAGCCGTTGCAGCCTATGTGGGTTCGACTCGCCTAATTGACAATATTTTGCTGAAGAATCGCAGACCCATTCTGGCGATCGATGGCCCAGCAGGAGCAGGCAAATCCACTGTGGCGCGGAAAGTAGCTCAGGCTTTGGGTTTACTTTATTTGGATACAGGAGCAATGTATCGGGCTGTAACGTGGTTAGTATTACAGTCGGGCGTTTCTGTACAGGATGAAGCGGAAATTGCTGAGTTAGTCAGCCAATGTGAAATTGCTCTGGCTTCTGAATTGAATACTCCCCACTCCCCACTCC
>PVWD01000090.1 GCA_003003615.1 filamentous cyanobacterium CCP2
TCACCGCGCAGCAGATCATTGCCCTCGCCGCCATAAAGGATGTCATCACCCAGGCCACCTGCAACCGTATCATCTCCACCAAAAGCAACAATCACATCGCGATCGTCACCCCCGACAAGTTCCTCTGCCTCGTTCGTGCCGTCTTGATAATCCGGCAGCGTGTTTAAGCCAAACAGCGTTTGATACATGATCTGGTAAATTTCGGTGTTGTCTACCGTCGAACTCAACAGATCTGCATTCATGCCGTAGGCTTTAGAAACAATGCTGCCAGAAAAGTCAGAGGTTCCTGCCCAAACGGTGACAAAGTTCCCCATTTCACCATCCAGGCTGGGCTGTGTCTCAAATGTTGTCAATGGCGGCACGCGGCCTTCACTGCCATCGACCGGGTTTTGAAACGTTTCTGTGTCGGTGGGGTTGGTAGGCAGCGTCAAAGCCATGTCAAGGACTTCAGGCAGAGCCGGAGCAAAAGGGGTTGGCTGCCAAACCTGAATCCCGCCTGCTTCACTGTCAGCGGCCGTAATTAGCAGGGTGTTCGGGTCTTGTTCACGGATAAAGTCCATAGCCACCCCAAAGGCAGCATCAGCCCGCAGCGTTGCTTCCAAGACACCACGAGAGTTGTTGTCATTACCAAAATTATCGGTTCCTTCTTCTTCAGCCACCACCATAAATCCGTTGGGATTTGCCGAAAGAATGGGCAGGGCGGCTGCTAGCATTTCACCGATCGTCGGTGGATTGGTGGGCGTACCATCAGGCAAAAATTGCCCGTAGTTGTCCAAGCCGAGAGCTTGATTTTGCTCTTCAGGATTATCGTTGTAGGTGTCTTCAGCCGCAAAAATGCCAAGCAGTTTGGTAGTGCCCTCTGGAAGGTTTTGCAGTTCTTCTTTGCTAAAGACCACCGTGTAACCAGCGGCCTCTGCTTCTTCGATCAGATTACGCCCGTCTTCACGAACTCCCTCTTCACCAAAACGTCCCACTGTGCCCACTGGCAAGTAATGAATTTCACCACCGCCCAGGATGATGTCTACGCCAGATTCTAAAATTTGGGCTGTAATGGTCGTCACATCGCCCCGATTTTCCACCTCTGCCAGAAAAGCTCCCGTTCCTGGTTCAGCGATGAAACCAGAGTTAATCACTGCCGTGGCTTTACCAGCAGCGATCGCCTCTTCTAAAATCGTGACACCACGCTTCCCGGAGCGAGACACGACCGGCTCCCCGAATTCATCCAACCCAAAGGAACCTGCCTGAGCCTTAACTCCGGTAGCATGGGTGACAGCACCCGCATTGGATGTACCGACGATCTGGTCTCTCATATGCCCCAAGTACACCCCAGAGTTTGAGAACTGGTCGTAGTTGAGGCGACCGTCTGGCCCTTCGGAAACAAAGCGAGCAAAGCCATACATGGATGGACTGGTGCCGTCGGGGTGAATGAAGATGACGTTGCCCGTGTCTTGGGTGGGTTCAGGAGCCGGGATAAACTCAGGAACTTCGCGATCGGGCAGATCGGTTCCGAACAGGGTTTCATACATCGCCCGATAAATATCGGTATTGTCCAGCGTGACGGGCAACTTGTCCGCATTCAGTCCATGAGCCTTACTGACAATGGCTCCTGCAAAGTCAGGCGTGCCAGCCCAGGCCACACCAAAATTGTAGATATTCCCGCTAGCGGATGGCTGGGTAACGAAAGCTTCAGTGCCAACCCCATTTTGACCATCCCCCGGATTTTCAAAGTCAGGGAAATCAGGCAAGTTCAGCCCTGTTGGATTGGTGCGGAAGGTGCCTACGGTTTCACCTGAATCATCAGTTTGCAAACCACCTGCATCACTGTCAGCAGCCGTGATGATCAGGGTATTGGGGTATCTATCATAAAATTCCTTGGCTACCCCGATCGCTTCATCCGTTCGCAATAATGCTTCCAGTATGCCAGACGCATTATTAATGTTGCCGAAGTTGTCTGTCCCTTCCTCTTCCAAAACTGTAAAGGAACCATTCTCAAACTTAGGATTGCGCTCCAGGATAGTTTGAGCTGCCTTGAGCATTTCGCCGACTGTCGGAGCCGTTGGCACATAGGGTTCATTGCCCGTTGCCAAGAGGTTTTCTTCTACCCCTCGCAGATTTCCTTCTGGAGTAGGAATGTTGTCATTGAAGGTGTCTTCATTGGCAAAAATACCCAACACTTTGGTGATGCTAGGATCTGCTGCCACTGCATTGAGTTGCTCTTCAGTGTAGACGACGGTGTAACCCAAGCTTTCTGCTAGCTCAATCAGGTTGACATCAGGACGAATATTAGACTCAGTGGAAATGGCATCAAGCTGGGCAGCAGATTCCGCATAAACAGCCCCTTCTGGCGGTTCAGTTCCCGCAGGCAGGTAGTTCACCAAACCACCCCCCAGAATGACATCAATGCCAGACTCAACCACCTGCCGAGTAATTTCAGCGAACTGTCCGCGAGGGAAGGCTGCAAACCCTTCTGCCCCTTCCGGCACATCGGCTTGACCCACCTGTGCAGCAAAAGCACCGGAACCTGGCTCAGCAATCACACCGGAGTTAATCAGGGCAGTCGCTTTGTTCGCTGCAACTGCCTCCTGCATGATGGTTTGGTTCGTTCCAGAAAGAGCCGTTAACTCTTCTTCAACCACTCGCCCAGTCACTTCATCAACAACAGGATTGCCGTTCTCGTCACGAACAACTTCAAGCCCGAAGGATTCAGCATACACCTTAACCCCTGTTGCATGGGTGACTGCACCGCCATTAGAAGTGCCAGTAAGTTGATCTTCCATATGGCCAAGGTAGACGCGAGCCTCATCCAGGGTGTCCCAGTTAAGGCGACCATCGGGGCCGGCTTGAACAAATCGTGCCATTGCAAAGTGAGCCGCACTCGCACCATCGGGATGAATAAAAATAACGTGATTGTTGGCCATGTCAACTCTCGAAAAACATTAAGGAATCTCTGGGAAAACTTCATTGCAGGCAGAAATGACCGAGTTGCTAAACAACTCAGGTTCCATCACTCACAGATCTGGAAAACTTCTGTGCAGACAACTAATTTGACACTCGCAAGCCAAGTCAAAATCAAGGGTTTCCCTAGTAAAGACGCTCTAGATCTTGAGTTGGGCTACTGACAACACTGCGAACAAAACATGCTCTGCGGCTAGGATAGGCAGGTTTCAGGGAACGTAGGCGTTAAATTGCGTCGTGACAATCTTTATTTTCAGAACAAATGTGAGCTTAAGGATTCACCTCTAAAGGCTTTGCAATGAAGTTCATCGTGAACATTTCCATCCAAAGGATCTCACTGCAACGTAAAGATAAGTTTTCAAGAAGGTTAAACTTACTTATTTTTTTAAGATTCACAGGTGTACTACGATACCATCTCCAGGTTTGCCATCCTGTCAATTACCGAGAGCACATCCATTACTTTTTTCTTCAAAACTTTTTTCTTCAGAATGCATCTGTGGCGATCGAGTTAATAAGTAGAAATTTGTCGCAAAATGTGTCGCAAGATTTTGATAGTGGGGCAGGAATTAGATAGCTAAATACTGGCTCATTTTCTACGCTGGAATGGTAGTTAACCCGGAGAAAGCATGGCACATATCCTACAGATTGACTCCAGTCCACGTGGTGAACGATCGCATTCTCGCCGCATGAGCAGAGAATTTGTGGAACGTTGGAAGCAAACCTATCCAAATGATATTGTTACCTATCGAGATATTGGACGGAACCCTGTTCCTCATGTGGATGAACCCTGGATTGCCGCTGCTTTTACGCCTCCAGAACAACGTACTCCTGAACAGTGGAATGCTATTCAGATCAGCGATCGACTGGTTGATGAACTCTTGGCGGCTGATATCTATGTCATTGGACTGCCAATGTACAATTTCAGCGTTCCCAGCACCTTTAAGGCTTATATTGATCAAATTGTGCGAGTTGGACGAACCGTTGCCTATGATCCAGAGAATGCAGAAATTCCTTACAAACCGCTTCTTTCAGATAAGAAAATGTTTGTGATCACAGCACGAGGTGGGTCTGGCTTTGCACCCGGCGAACCCTATGCCCACATGAATCATCAAGATCCTTATTTAAGAACTATCTTCGGATTTATTGGTGTCACGGATATCACCTTCATTCACGTTGAGAATGACGAATTGGGCGGAATCACTTTAGCAGAGTCGATCGCAAATGCTCGGAGTCGGATCGCTCAGTTAGTAGGATCATAAAAAAGTTGGTGGGGAATGGGGAAATGAATGGGTAGCAAAACGGTTTGATCCCCCTAAATCTCCCTTAAAAAAGGGACTTTGAGCGGTTCAGTTCCCTCCTTTTGAAGGAGAACCAGGGGGGTCAACAGGTGCCTCAAATCACCGTAGTCTATTTTTCAAATACCCAGGAGGAGGAGGATGGCTGATGATTTGGTGTTTGGATTGAAGCTGGTGGTGGCGTTGGGGTGTGGGCTGGTGGGTGGTGTTTTCTTTGCTTTCTCAACTTTTGTTATGAATGCGCTGGCCCGTCTTCAACCGAGGGATGGCATCGTGGCGATGCAGTCAATTAACATTGCAGCAATTAATCCGTTGTTTATGGTGGCTTTGTTTGGGACGGGGGCTGTTTGTCTGTTTGTGGCAGTTTCTTCGCTGTTTGAGTGGCAACGGCCCGATGCGGTTTATTTGCTCATCGGCAGTTTGCTTTACCTGATTGGCACTGTTTTAGTCACGATCGCCTTTAATGTGCCGCTGAATGATGCGTTGGCAACCGTCAAACCTGATGGTGTAGATGGCACGAATGTATGGGCAAGATACCTGACTAGCTGGACAATGTGGAATCATGTTCGGACAATTGCGGCCCTGGTAGCGGCAGCATTGTTTACTATCGCGCTTTGCGATCGAACTGTTCAGTAAAGCTGAGTCGCCTATTGATTCAGCATGTCTCGAAGCTGTTGGTGTAGCTGTTTGACAATATCAACTGCATCTTGCAACTGGTCTACATTTTTTTGCGCGGCCAACGTTTCAGAGAGAAGGGCAATGCGATCGCTGAGTTCGGCAAACACGGTTTCTCCTTTGGGGGTGAGGCGCATCAGTTTCGATCGCCTGTGGGCAGGATTGTTAACGAACTCAATCACGCCATCTTTCAACATTTCATTGGCAAGTTTTTGAACACTTTGCCGGGGGACATACCGATATCGGGCAATCTGCGGCACCGTTTGTGCACCGTTCACTTTGAGCAGCCGCAGCACGCTCCAGTAGCCCTCACCAGAGGATGAAACGACTCCAATTCGCATTCCCTCTGCCCGCAACAGAAAAAAGGTTGCCACAATTTCAATGATTAAGTCTTCGATCGCCTGTCCTGCGGGAGTTCTGTCAACTGACTGTTTTGCCATTCGCGGTGTTCATTACAAAAGTTGATTCTTCTTAAATGACAATTAATTGTCATTTTGACCATTGATTGTCATACTTCAATTATGGCTGATGAAAGTTGAACGTGCTGAAAGGACGGGCAAGAAGTTCATCCCATCAGCGCATGACCGAATTATTTGCTGAACCTTCATCAGCCCACTCAACTGGCAAATGAACCCTCATTCTGGAGGATTCGCGATGCGATTAAAAGCTTGGCGTTTTGTCACAATTGTTTTATCTGCCCTGACAATGGGAATGGCGTTTTGTCACGCTCTGGAACTCCCGGCAAAGATGCAGTATTCCGCAGAGTTATACATTACGGTGCAAAACACGCTCTATATTGCCTTTGGCCCTCCCAATATTGGTGCCTGGATTGAAATTGCGACCCCCCTTGCTGCGATCGCCCTGGCAATTTTGGTTCGCAACCGTCGTCCCGCCTTTCATTTAACTTTAGTGGCGATCGGTTTCATTCTGCTGGCGTTTCCAGTCCTTTTCTTTGCCTTCACGGAACCCGCCAATACCGTCTTTCGGGCTGCCACACCCGAATCGATTCCGGCAAACTGGGAACAACTCCGTAACCAATGGGAATATTCGCACCTGGCGCGTTTTTTCTGCCACTTGGCCGCATTCAGTGCCCTTGTGCTTTCGGTTCTTGTTGAAACACCAGTACGGTCTTTGAAAACTCCAGTGAAACACCCCAATGCGGTATTGAAAGAATGAGCACAGAAAGAAATCCTATACCCACCATCAACGAGTCGTGAGGAGAAATCACGAATGTACAACGTTCTACAGATTCTAACGACGATTCTGGTTGCTGTGGCGATGGCGATGGCCCTTGCCCACGCGCTAGAGTTGCCAGGAAAAATGCGGCTGACCAAGGAAACCTACTTTGCCATGCAGCCTATCTATTATCCTGGCTTCACGATCGGCGGCGGCATTGGTGAATTTGGTGGACTCATTGCCACTCTCATCCTATTATTTTTCACACCCTGGGGAAGTGCCACATTTTGGCTAACGCTAGTAGCATTTTTGGGGCTAGCCGCGATGCAAGCGGTGTACTGGTTGCTCATCCATCCCGTCAATCAGTTTTGGCTTGAGGGCGAAAATCTGAGCGGCTTCAGTGCGAGTTTCTTCTCCTTCAGGGCAAATCAACCGGATGCGACCCATCCACCAAACTGGACACACTTACGCAATCAGTGGGAGTATTCCCATGCCATACGCGCCGGATTTGCCCTTGTCAGCCTGATGGCGATCGTGGTTGCCATATCCACTCAGTAAGCTATCATGGGTCATTCGTCACGGGTCATCCATTATTTGTCAAGATATTTGTCAAGAACTGATGCTCAATACCCAACCCCATTTTTCCAACACCCCCTTGACATTCTCGACTAGTACATTTAACCTAGTGGTTAATTAACTGCGCGGTTAAACATTTCCACTCCCAATGCCCTCCGATCAATTGAGCGTCACTTTTGCTGCCCTTGCCGACCCCACCCGCCGTGCGATTCTGGCTCATCTTGCCAAAGGTGAAGCCTCGGTAACTGAGCTAGCCCAACCCTTTGAAATGAGTTTGCCTGCCATTTCCAAACATCTCAAAGTGCTAGAACGGGCCGGATTGATTACTAAAGGGCGAGAGGCTCAGTGGCGACCCTGTCGGCTAGAGGCAGAACCGCTGAAAGAGGCCGCAGATTGGATCGTGCAATATCGCCAGTTTTGGGAACAAAGTTTTGATCGTCTGGATGAATATCTAAAAGAATTGCAAGCGGAAGAACAAAAACACGATCGTGAATCTTAACTTGCGATCGTTCTACCCTTAAGGAGAAATGTGATGCTGAAAGAAAATCACTCTACGCCTGATGTCCAATCCGATCGGGAAATTATCATTACTCGCATCTTCAATGCACCACGAGAACTCGTATTTAAAGCATGGACAGAGCCGGAACATATTACTCAATGGTGGGGCCCCAAAGGCTTTACAACCCGCGTAGAGGAACTGGATTTGCGTCCGGGTGGTCGATCGCGCTATGTGATGGTGGGGCCAGACGGCACAGAGTATCCGGCTGAAGGCGTTTTTCGGGAAGTTGTCCCGCCGGAACGAATTGTCACCACTGATGAATTTGGTGAAGACTATGAGAAGATGACTGATATCGATCTACCACAGGGTATGGTGTTGACTGCTCTGTTTGAGGAGATAGACGACAAAACAACGAAACTCACTCTCCAAATTACCCATGCAACTGCTGATGATCGCCGCAAGCATGAAGAAATGGGCGTTGTTGCCGGATGGAATTCCAGTTTCGATTGCCTTGACGAGTTTCTGGTAAAGCAGAGCGAACCTCAGCAGAATGGCTTTTCAGTAACGTTGCCATCCGATCGTGAGATTTTGATTACCCGCGTCTTTCATGCCCCGCCTCAACTCGTCTTTGAAGCCTGGACTCAACCTGAACACGTCAAGCGTTGGTTTGGTGGGTGCAGCAGCATGACAATGACCCTTTGTGAAATCGATCTTCGTGTGGGCGGCCAATGGCGTTATGTTTTGCATGATTCTAGTAACAATATTGAACATGCCTTATCAGGGGAATATCGTGAAATTGCCTCACCCGATCGATTGGTTTCTACTGAACGTTATGAACCCGTTCCTGGAAGCGATCATCTGAACACGCTCACCCTGACTGAACAAAACGGCAAAACAACGTTACAAATCCTGATTCAACACCAATCCCAGGAACAGCGAGATGGACATCTACAATCTGGTATGGAAGCCGGATTAAGCGAGTCGCTGAATCGTCTCGAAGAACTGCTGGTTGCCAGTTAAAGTATGTTGTAATCCACGCTATAGGGACAGATTTTAGGGTGTATCCCAATTTTGCATTTACATGGCAAATATCTCACTGGCAGGCAAGATGCCTGCGCTACGGAAGTTAATCAATTTGCAGCATTGGGATGCTCCCTGATTTTACCGATTAGCTTGCACAAGGAGCAATACGGATGAAAGGCAGCGGGTTGGCACTAATTGCGATCGGGTTAATTCATATCCTGATTGCATTATTCATACCAGGGACGATCGGCTTTAGTGGCATCTGGCAGGAAATTACTGATGTTGGTATAGTCGATGCGGTCAAGCCAGAGGCTCTTCGTATCTGGGGGTACTACTGGTTTCTTGTGTCAGGTTCTTTCACAGTTCTCTACGGTTTCCTCTGTTATTGGATTGAGCATCACTTGAACCGCCCTCTACCAGGGTTTGCAGGTTGGGGTCTGCTAATGATTGCCTGTTTTGGCATTGTTCTAGACATTGATACTGGATTTTGGTTGGTGCTGCTGATCGCCATTAATGCGATCGTTGCCTCTCAACGTGTTCCGCAATTTGGACAACCAAAAGAAAATGGCTAAAAATCCGATCGATCTCAGAAGAAAGAAATACTTCAAGCTCAGTTCACATATCGCTCAGTTGAATAATTTACAACTGCGTTCTTTGTTGAGCAACGGTGAGATAAATGAATCAAGTACAGGGTGGGGAACGAACCAAACTATCTTTCTTGAATCATTCCCAGTTTTTGTGAAACACATTCCAGTGACAACGCTTGAATATGAAAACCTGTTCTCCACCAAAAATCTCTATCATTTGCCAACTTCCTATCACTACGGTATCGATTCCCCTGGTTTAGGAGTTTTCCGTGAACTGTTGACGCATATCAGAACGACCCATTGGGTATTGGAGGAAGCGATCGCTGCCTTCCCACTCATGTATCATTACCGGATTATGCCATTTGCTGGGCCATGTGTGGATGTAGAGACAGGGCGTTGGGGCAACCATCCAAACGTTTTGAATTATGTGTTGGACAGAGCAAACGCCAGCTATGAATTAGTGTTGTTTTTGGAGTATATCCCGTATGTTTTGGAAACATGGCTGTGGGAAAATCCCAATCAACTACAAAATTCTCTCGCTCAAATCTGTAAGACGATCGCCTTTCTAAGGACGAAAGGAATCATTCACTTTGATGCCCATTTTCGTAACATTCTTACCGATGGCGAACAAACTTATTTGACCGATTTTGGCCTGGCACTAGACAAGAGTTTTGCATTAACAAAAGATGAGGAGGATTTCTTTGAGCGGAACACATTTTATGACTACGGAGAAGTACTGCGGAATTTAGGACACCTGATTCGATCGCCGTATTATTCCCGTTCGGAAAATGATAAACGTAAGCTAATGGAAAAGTATGGCATCACAGAAGGCTTACAACCTTGTGAGGTAGGAGCGATATTACTCGACAACATCGAGCAGATACACGCTAACGAGGATTTAGTATTAGATAAGTTTTACGTTGCTAACATCGTCAAATATCGCAGCATTATTGCGGTGATGCAGAATTTCTTTTCAAAAATGTGGGGAAATGACAAGAAAGATACGGAACTTCCTCACGCAGAACTACAGCAGTTGCTCAAAAAGACAGGGTTTCTTTCTCAATATGAATACTAAAACTGATGACACATCCGCACAGCAGGCAAGGGAACTCACAATTACACGCATATTGAATGCTCCCCGTACCCTGGTGTTTAAAGTTTGGACTCAGCCAGAACATTTTTCCCGCTGGTTAGGGCCAAAGGATTTTACAGCGACGCATTGCCAGATGGATGTACAGGTTGGCGGTACTTATCGAGCCTGTATCCGATCGCCTGAAGGAACAGACCACTGGATGCAGGGTGTTTACCGTGAGATTGTTGAGCCAGAACGTCTAGTTCTCACGTTTGCCTGGGAAGATGAAGACGGACAGCCGAAACACCAAACGATCGTGACTGTCACCTTTGCTGAACAGGAACATAAAACCCGCATGACTTTTCACCAGGCTATCTTCGAGTCGGTTGAATCGCGTGATTCCCATCGATCGGGCTGGTCTGAATGTTTCGATCGCCTTGAAACCTATCTGTCAGAACAACATCTGAGCAAGCAACATCTGACAACTTAAGCAATCGACAGAAATGAAAAATAAAAATCGTTTATTGCGAAAGAGTAAAGAAGTTGATATGGCCGCACGACAACAACTTCTCAACTTCTACTCGCATCCAACCGAGATGTCCTCTACAGGTAAATATGCAGTCTGGTTCAATGGGCTACCGAATAATATCGGTGAATTAACCCGCATCATCCAGGGGCTGTTACTGCATGAATATGTAGCATCCGATTTTTACAGCTTCGCGATTCCAAAACAGCGTAAAGGCGAAACCCATTTGCGATCGATCGAGAGCATGTTAGACACACTGTTCAAAATCGACAATCAGCCAATCTCTATTACTCGACCTGTGAATAAACGTTTGATTGGAATCTGTCATCATTTTGCGCTAATGCTCGTCGCTATCTTGCGGGCAAAAGGGATTCCAGCTCGTTATCGCTGTGGATTTGGGAATTATTTCAATCCACCCTACTTTGAGGAACATGTCGTTTGTGAGTATTGGAATGCTCCAGAAGCACGCTGGATCATTGTTGATCCTCAATTTGATGAAGTTTGGAGAACCCAGTTAAAGATTGAACACAATATTTTCAATGTGCCACGCGATCGGTTTTTAATGGCAGGTGAAGCCTGGATACAGTGTCGATCGGGATCTGCTGATCCATCAAAGTTTGGCATCTTCAAAGGCAATTTGCGCGGACTCTGGTTGATTGCTGGAGAACTCATTCGCGATGTTGCCGCACTCAACAAAATGGAAATGTTGCCCTGGGATGTTTGGGGAGCCATTCCTAATCCCAATGAGATGCTTAACGATGAGCAGCTTGCATTCTTTGATCGACTTGCAGCACTGACACGATCGGTTGATGGGTCATTCACAAAACTGCACAAACTCTATGAAAACGACGATCGTCTGCATGTACCAAATGTTGTCTTTAATGGAGTGCTAAACCGTACAGAAGCAGTTCAAAACAACTCCAATGTACTTTGCAGTTTTTCTTAAGAAACGTTTCAACAGATAGCAAATCCATTAGTTTATAGTACAATTGAACTATTGCATGTTGGATGGCTCTATCATTTCCCGATCGCTGTTCTCATCCCAGTTCAGAATGATTACTTAACCTAAGGAGCACACCATGAAACTGAATTCCTACCTAACGTTCAATGGTCAATGTGAAGAAGCATTCAAGTTCTATGAACAGTGCTTGGGCGGCAAAATTACAGATATGATGACTCACAGAGAATCACCTGATGCCTCCATGACAGAGCAACTACCACCTGAATGGCTGGATAAAATTTTGCATGTCGGGATGATGGTAGGCGATCAGGAATTAATGGGGTCTGATTGCCCTCCTGAATACTATGAAGAACCCAAAGGGTTTTCTGTATCAATTAACCTGAATGACCCAGACAAAGCAGAGTCTATCTTCAACAGGTTGGCAAAAAACGGAACGGTGCAAATGCCCTTTCAGCAAACCTTTTGGGCCTATCGTTTTGGGATGCTGGTCGATCGATTTGGCATTCCCTGGATGATTAACTGCGACAAAGCAGCTTAACCTTTTACAGCACGATCGTAAGAGGGTATGACGTACATCAATCAGAACAATCTATCGCAAAGAAAAAGGAGAAAATACAATGGAAACGAATACACTACCTCAGGAATCTACAATTCAGGACAAACCTCAAGAAGAACACCATTGGCTACAAAAACTGGTGGGCGAGTGGACGTATGAAACTGAGATGCCGATGGGAACCGAGCAGCCTCCTGAAAAAGCAACAGGAACGGAAACAGTGCGATCGCTAGGGGGACTCTGGATTCTGGCGGAAGGACAGGGAGAGATGCCCTGTGGGGGAGATGCAACAACGATGATGACCGTTGGCTATGACCTGCGAAAGCAGCGGTATGTGGGCACCTGGGTCGGGTCAATGATGACGTACCTCTGGGTGTATGACGGTGAACTGGATGCCTCTGAAAACAGGTTGACGCTCAACAACGAGGGGCCTTCTATGTCCGATCCAGGAAAGACGGCAAAGTACAAAGATGTGATTGAGTTTCAGAGTGACAATCACCGAACCCTGGCAAGCTATATGTTGGGTGACGATGGCCAGTGGCAACCGATCATGACTACACACTATCAGCGAAAGATGTAGGAAAGGTTTAGCAATATGTCCAGCGAAATAAACGCATTAAATATTCACTCAACCTACGTTGTTCTTGAAGACAACGGTGATGCCATTCCAATTGCAGTAAACGATTGCTTTTTTGAAGATCTTGAACACCAATTTGGTGACTTCACCGGAAAGCGACTGATTTCACACTTTACCTTCCAGCAGGATTGGGATAGTTGGGAAATGCATCCAGACGGGGTGGAGTTGGTGTGTTTATTAGCGGGTCAGGTCGATTTAATCCTGGAGCAAGACGGAGTTGAAAAGGTAGTACCCCTGAATGCTCCAGGTGCTTTTGTTCTGATCCCGCGCAGCACATGGCATACGGCAAGGGTTCATACTCCCAGTTCCATGCTGTTCATTACTCCCGGTGAAGGAACTCAGCACCGACCTCTATAGCACTCACAATTAGCCAAAATAGGCCGGCTGGGTGGAAGCTGTCATCAACGGTAAGACAACGGTAAAGACAGCTCCCTTGCCTTCCCCTTGGCTTTCCACCTGAATCTCTCCCCCGTGTAGCTCAACCAACTGCCGCACGATCGCCAGTCCTAAACCCAGTCCTCCATGTTTGCGAGTATTTGAACTGTCTGCCTGCCGAAAATAGTCAAAAATGTATGGCAGAACGTCCGCCCGAATTCCCTGCCCTGTATCGCTGACTTGAATCCTGACCTCCTCATTCTGCTGTTCCAACCGGATTGCAACCTGTCCACCTTCAGGGGTGAACTTAATGGCATTTGAAAGGAGGTTCTCCACAACCTGTTGCAGCCGATCGCCATCTCCAGCAACTAGCCCAATT
The DNA here is from genome assembly GCA_003003615.1 of filamentous cyanobacterium CCP2. Classification (GTDB taxonomy): domain Bacteria; phylum Cyanobacteriota; class Cyanobacteriia; order Elainellales; family Elainellaceae; genus Egbenema. The sequence goes on from PVWD01000090.1 coordinate 13,290, forward strand.
GCGCCATTCAGATGAGTATCTAGCTGAATTGTTTTAACCTTTGCTTCGGGTTGCACCGTTTGTACCGCAGATTCAACAATGGGTTGCAGGTCAACCGGATGTTTATCCAGCAGCAGCTTACCCCGCAGCAGGCGGGAAACATCCAGCAAATTTTCAATCAGTTGGGTTTGCAAGCGGGCATTGCGCTCGATCGTTTCCAGGGCACGGGCGGTAATCGTTTCATCAAACCGGCGCGTTTGCAGCACCTCTGCCCAACCCAATATCGCATTGAGTGGAGTCCGAAGCTCATGGGAGACGATCGCCAAAAACTCATCTTTCAAGCGGTTGGCTTGTTCCAGTTCCTCTGCCTGATGTTGGAGGGTATTCAGGGCAACTTGCAATTCCCGTCGGCGCAGGCTCACTTCTTCCACCAAGGCTTCTAAATCATGATTTTGGCTGGCAAGCTCCTGCTGTAACAGGTCACGTACTCGCTTAATCGCAATTAAATTCCCCACTCGTGCCCGTAGCTCTTCCACGGAAAACGGTTTCATCAAATAATCCTGGGCCCCCTGCTGCAACAACTGCACCCGCAGGTCATCTTTAGCCGTTAACATCACCACTGGAGTTGTATCCAGTTCTGGATGCGATCGAAGTTGCTGAACCAGTTGATCACCGCTAAGGTAAGGCATCATCACATCACTCAGGATCAGGTCAGGCTGAAGGACGATCGCTTTTTCCAGTCCCTCTTGCCCATTGGCAGCCGTGGCCGTGCGATATTCAGTAGCCAGCGTTGTGAGAATGAACTGATTCATTTCTGGGTTGTCTTCCACCACCAGCACCAAGGGTTTGCCATCAGCTTCTGGCATGAGGGAATCCTTTGGGCGAAGGGTGCGGAGTTCTTCCACCATGATGTGGGCAATTTCCTGATTCTGCTCTGGTTGGGCTGTTGGAGCGGAGAGCAGGCTGTCTGATGGAGCAGTGAGGGGTAGCTCAACGGTGAATTGGGCCCCGCCTTCAGGCGCATCATCAACGCGAATCGTGCCGCCTTGCAGTTCCACAAATTCTTTGGCGATCGCCAACCCTAAGCCAGTCCCCCCAAATCGCCGAGTCGTGCCGCCTTCTCCCTGGCTAAATCGCTCAAAAATTGCTTCCCGTAATTCAACCGGAACGCCAGCACCACTGTCCCGGACAGAAATAATGGCGCGATCGACTAGCGGAGGCACATTTCCATCGGTGGAGAAAGGCTCTCCTGGCTGGGTTGCCAGTAGACAGCGAATCGTACCGCCATTCGGGGTAAATTTGAACGCATTGGAAAGCAGGTTGAGAAGAATCCGCTGAACCTTAGCCACATCGATTTGAGCAGACAATGACTCTGGTGCTTCAACGGTAAATGTCACCTGCTTTTCTTGGGCAAGTCCGTCAAAGTTGGCAGCTGTCAGACGGATCAATTGAGCTAAGTCCACCTGCGTGTAGTCTAGAGCAATCTTGCCAGCCTCTAGTTTGGCAACATCCAGGAGATCGTTCACCTGCTTTAGCAACAGCCGAGCATTGCGATCGATAATTTCTAAATCCTGACAGTTATGGGGGTTCAGTTCTGCTTGCTTTAACAATTTCTCTGTGGGGCCCAAAATTAGGGCAAGCGGCGTTCGCAGTTCGTGGCTAATGTTGGCAAAGAACTGTGTTTTGAGTTGGTCAACTTCTTTCAGTTGCTCATTCAGTGCCTCTAGCTTCCGGTTGGCTATTTCTAAGTGCGATCGGCGTTCTTCTGAAAGTTTGGCCGATTCCACTAAAGCCAACGCTTGGGGAACAAGAAATGGCAAAATCATCGCTGTCGTGACTGAAGCAAACGCCGTTACCACCTTCAAGGCACCAGAGAGCCAGTAGGTGGGATGCCATAGCGTCCACACTTCCATGAAGTGGGTACCCCCACAAGCCACAATGAAAGAGCCAAACGCCAAAAACATCCAGTGAAATGGAATTTCTCGCCGAGTTTTATAAACCAAATAAGCCAGAGTGGCTGAAATGGCAACATACGCAAGGGCAATCAGCGAGTCTGAGATGACGTGCAGCCAAACCAGCCCCGGCTTCCACAAATAGCAGTGACCATGGGGAATAAACCCATTCACCGCCAATAGGGAGTTCCACCATTCCGGAAAGACTAGAAACAGCGTCAGCGCAATGATGAACGCTGCGGCACCATAACTTAAGGGATTTTGATTAATGCCTATCATTATTTGAACTCAGACTCGGTTGCTTGTCCTGTAATTATTTTTACCGATGAATCCCCCTATGAACCAACCCTCTAACTTTACAAAGACTCAACAAAAGTCTTGCTCTAGAAAGTCTTGCTCCAGATAGACGATACCCCCCTCGACTTTGACCCTTGCGGCAGAGTATTTACAAAGCTTTCCTACGGTAGAAGGGAACGGTAGCCTTTTTGAGGAGTGTCCAGCATGGTGGCATCTGCGATGAGTACACCAAAATTCTGTCGGGGGCAAAGCGTTTGCTTTATTGGTGGGCAAGGCACCATTCAAAGTTACCAGCCGGAAGCCGGAACTTGGGCCTATCAGGTGGAAATGGAAATGGGGCTAGAACCAGATTTTGGGCGGGTAGGGCATGAAACCAGGGTCGTCTTAGCTGAAGCTGAGCTTGAGTCGTTGTAGGGCGTTGTAGGGCGTTGTAGGGCATTATAGAGCCTTGTAGGGCGATCGGCTATATCCGGTTTACCACTATCAATTTGGGCTAGGGAGAGTGAGCATTTTGCCTAAACTGTAAAAACGCCTCAATTCTTGCCAGCAGTTTGTCAAACTCGATCGGCTTACGAATAAAATCATTGGCACCCAAGGCTAGTCCCTGAATGTCGTTGGTTTCTTCATGGGCGGTGACAAGTAAAATCGGGATAAACGGGATTCTAGGATTCTGACGAATTCTTTGAGTGACTTCATACCCATTCATATCAGGCATCATCACATCCATCAGAATCAGATCAGGAGGTGAACTTTCAACTTTTGCCAGGGCTAAACTCCCATTGTCTGCTGTGTCAACCTCGTATCCCTCTGCTTCCAGGACAGTTTGCAGCAGAAACAAGTTATCGCTGAGATCATCTACTACAAGAATACGAAAGGTTGGGAAAGCACACACAGGTACAGATTTAACAAAAATATAAGCATCTCCCTATTCTTCTCCACGAAGTAGGGTTTTCACCTCATTCTTTGGGTAGAAATTCTTTTTTCCTAGCAGAAAAAGGGTTATCAGCACGCTCTGAAGTTCTACCAGAGGATAGATGAGCGCATCTTCCTAATGGTAGATAATTAACGGTGGAGATTTTTCCCTTCCTGAATTTGCCCAATTTTACCCACTGCTGAAAAAAGCGATCGTGCTAAGGATTCCTCTACAATTAACCGGCAGAAGTGGAGCCAGAGGCAACTAGCCCCCTATTCCAAGACGGAGTTGAGCGCACGATGACCGAGGAAAAGTTTGAATGGTTTCGGAGGAGCCAAGCGCGATCGGGTTTACCCACTCAACTGTTACAATACGGCGTGGCGTTGCTGTCGTTTGCCCTAGCGTTAGGAATTAACCTGCTCTTTCATTCCTATCTAGAGCCAACCCCAACCCCCGTCTTTTTTGCGGCTGTGATGGTCAGCGTTTGGTATGGCGGCTTAGGGCCAGGACTCTTTGCCACAGTGCTGTCTGTGCTAACCATTAACTACCTCTACATCGAACCGACTTATTCGCTCAATGTTATTAATCCCGCCTACATCGTGCGAATGAGCATTTTCGTCATAGTAGCCCTCTTGATCAATGCGCTGAATCAAGCCCAGCGATCGGCCCAACGAAAAGCTGAAGCCAGTTTGCAGGCTCTCCGTCAAAGTGAAGTCCGATTTAGCTGTTTGGCAGAGTCTAATATTCTGGGCATGGTTGTGGCAGACTTGCATGGAGCCATTCTGGAAGCCAACCAAAATTTTCTACAGATGGTGGGCTACACCGAGGAAGCGTTACGCTCTGGTCGGTTAAATTGGCGGGAAATCACTGCCCCCGAATCTTTAGAGGCAAGTGAACGGGCTGTTCAGGAATTGCTCACGACGGGAGCCTGTACACCGTTTGAAAAAGAGTATATTCGCCAGGATGGTTCTCGCGTTCCGGTTTTGCATGGGGCGGTGATGACTGGGGAAAGCACGGTAGCAGGATTTGTGCTGGACTTGAGCGATCGCAAACAAACAGAGGCCGCCCTCCGCCAAAGTGAAGCCCGCTTCCAAGTGCTGGTCAGAAATATGCCAGGAATGGTTTACCGCTATACGCCTAATATTGATGGTTCGCATCTCTTTACGTATGTCAGTTCGGGTTCTCGCGAGTTGGTTGAGCTAGAGCCGGAAACCATCCTTCAAGATGCAAATTCTTTTCTCTCATTGATTCATCCTGATGATCTGCTGTCTTTTCACAATTCAGTGGCGATCGCCATTGAAAATTCTGCGGTTTGGCACTGGGAAGGACGCATCATCACCCCATCGGGACGACTAAAGTGGGTGCAGGGACGTTCTCGACCGCAGCAAACCGAATATGGAGCCGCCTGGGATGGGTTGTTTTTTGATGTCACCGATCGCAAACAAGCCGAAGCCGCCTTACGCCAGAGTGAAGAACGGTTGCGCGTTGCTTTGAAAACCTCCCCCATCACTGTTTTTAACCAGGATCAAGACCTCCGCTACACCTGGATCTATAATCCCGCGATCGACCCTAGCGTGACAGAAACCCTTGGCAAGCAGGATCAAGATCTATTTTCCAGTGGCGATGCAGCGAAGCTCACCGAAATTAAGCAGCGCGTTTTGACAACGGGAATAGGTCTGCGAGAAGAAGTGAAGCTGACGCTACAGGGGCAAACCTTTTACTACGATATGACCGCCGAGCCATTGCTCAATGCAGATGGAGAAACGATTGGCATCACCTGTGCTTGCATTGATATTACCGATCGCAAACAAATGGAGTTGGCCTTGCGCCAGAGTCAAACAACCCTCAGTGCTTTAATTGCCAGTTCGCCCATTGGCATTGCCCTGTTCGATCGAGACTTTCGCTATGTTCATGTCAATGAGGCTCTCGCCGCAACCAACGGGATTCCTGCCCAAGAACACATCGGCCGCACGTTTTGGGAAATCTTACCCCAATGGGGGCCGGCAATTGTCCCAATTCTGCAACATGTGATCGATACGAAAGAGTCATTGCTGAACCAGGAAGTGTCCGGAGCCACCCATCCGTCTGATAAGGTGCGGCATGGTTTAGTGAATTACTTTCCCGTTTGCCTTCCCGAAGGGGAAGTTTTGGGAGTGGGGGTGACATCAATGGATATCACCGATCGCAGGCACACGGAGGAATCATTACGTCAGAGTGAGGAACGGTATCGGGCCATTTATGACCAGGTTTTAGTGGGGATTGCTCAGGCATCTCTGACCGGAAAACTGCTGAATGTCAATGAGCGGTATTGTGAAATGGTTGGGCGTTCTGAAGAAGAGTTGTTGAAGCTGAGAATGCAAGACATCACCCATCCCGATGACCTGCCCCACAACCTGGTTCTGTTTCAACGAATGCTGGAGAACGGAACTAGTTTTGAAATTGAAAAACGCTATATCCGTCCGGATGGCTCTCCGGTTTGGGTGCGAAACTATGTATCACTGATTCGGGATGCAATGGGAAACCCCCAATGCTGCGTGGCAGTTACAGAAGATATTACCGAGCGCAAACAGGCAGAAAAGACGTTACGGGATAGTGAAGAACGCTTTCAACTCATTGCCCAAGCGACGAACGATGTCATGTGGGATCATGACCTTTTGAACCAGACGGCTTGGTGGAGCGAGCGGGTACAGCTTGTGTTTGGCTATCAACCAGAGGAATTGGGCACTGGAATGGAGGGTTGGGCCGAACGAGTGCATCCTGACGATCGGGAGCGGGCATATGCTAGCTATGAAGCTTGTTTGAACGGCAGCGACAGCATCTGGACAGAGGAATATCGGTTTCGTCGAGCCGATGGTTCCTATGCGGCTGTTTTCGATCGAGCCTTTATCATTCGAGATTTTGCCGGAAACCCGGTGCGAGTGGTGGGGGCCATCAGCGATATCACCGATCGCAAGAAAGTTCAACAAGAACTTCAGCAAACCCTCCAAACCCTCCAAACGATCGTTGCAGCTTCTCCATTGCCGATCGTTGTAATTGAGCTAGACATGACGGTGCGGGTGTGGAATGCTGCCGCAGAACAGCTTTTTGGCTGGAGTGAAGCTGAGCTGTTAGGTCAGCCTATCCCCTTTGTCCCAGTCGAGAAAATGGAAGAATGCCGCCAAATTCAGGAAGCGATCGGCAATGGCGAGGTGTTTTATGGTGTGGAAACCTATCGCTGTAAGCGCGACGGTTCAAGGGTGGTTGTGAACATTTCTGCGGCTCCCCTGTATGATGATCATGACAACGTTAATGAAATTTTGCTGATTCTGCAAGACATCACAGCCCAACAGCAGACAGCCGCCGAACGCGAACAGCTACTAACACGGGAAAAAGCAGCCCGTGAACAAGCAGAAACCGCTAATCGGATTAAAGATGAATTTTTGGCGGTTCTCTCCCATGAATTGCGATCGCCTCTCAATCCGATTTTAGGATGGTCACAGCTTTTACAAACTCAGAAATTAGATCCGAAAACAACTCAGCAGGCTCTAGCCACCATTGAACGGAACGCTAAATTACAAACCCAACTGATTGAAGACTTGCTGGATGTTTCCCGAATTTTGCGCGGCAAACTTGTGCTGAATGTGGCACCTGTTGGTTTAATCAGTACGGTTGAAGCATCCCTGGAAACGGTGCGGCTGGCGGTAGAAGCGAAGGGCATTCACATTCAAAAAGTTTTTAATCTGGATCAGGGTCAGGTGATGGGAGATGCGGCCCGCTTACAGCAGATATTCTGGAACTTGTTGACCAACGCCGTGAAGTTTACCCCCTCTGGTGGAACCGTTGAGATTCACTTAGCGTGCAGCAATACCTACGCTCAAATCCAGGTTAAAGATACGGGTAAAGGCATCAACCCCGACTTTTTGCCCCACGTCTTCGACTATTTCCGCCAGGAAGACGGCACAACTACCCGCAAGTTTGGCGGATTAGGATTAGGGTTGGCGATCGTTCGTCATCTCGTGGAACTGCACGGCGGCAGCGTTTGGGCAGAAAGTCCGGGGGAGGGCTTCGGGGCGACCTTTACCGTCCAGTTGCCGCTTGTTGTGAGCCGAGAACTGGG
>PVWD01000368.1 GCA_003003615.1 filamentous cyanobacterium CCP2
GAATGGGGAGTGGGGAGTGGGGATCGGCAGAATCGTTCTCTGGGCTGTCTTTTTGAGCCGGAAATGCTGGATCTTGTGGGTTGAAGGTGGCGACGGTGAGGGGTTTTCCGGGTTTGACGGCAACCGATCGAATATGAATGGTTGCACCTAAATCAGCCAGAATCTGATCGACATAATCATAATCTCCGACGGAAACACCCCCAGAAGATAGCACCACATCAGCTAAAGCTAGGGCATTGGCGATCGCCTGCTGGAGTTGTTCCGGTTGATCGGGAATGATACCCATCAGGACGGGTTCAGCTCCTGCGGCAGATACCAGAGATGCGATCGCGTATTGATTGGAGTCTACAATTTGACCCGGAGCGAGGGGTTCATCCGGGGAAACCAGTTCATTGCCTGTAGACAAAATTGCCACACGCGGACGGCGGTATACCGTCACACTCGGACACTGAGCCGTAGCTAACACCGCAATTTCAGGGGCTGCCAAGGAAATTCCGGCGGGTAGTAAAGGTTCACCGGCTTGGTAAAAGGCTGCCCGATGACGGACAAACGCTTTAGGTTGCGGAGCCGACAGAATCGTGACTCGATCGCCCTCTCGCTGGGTTTCTTCCTGAATGACAATCGTATCGGCTCCCTCTGGCATCATTGAGCCTGTTAAAATCCGCGCCGCCTGCCCCGGTTGGATCGCCACTTTAGGTTGATAGCCTGCCGGAATCTCCTCCACAATTTCTAACGTGATTGGATGATCAGCGAAGCATCCTCGCACATCGTCATAGCGCACTGCATAGCCATCCATTGCCGAATTATCCCAATGGGGAAAGTCCAGCGAACTGCTCACCTCAGCCGCCAGAATGCGCCCCGATGCAGACAAAAGATCGATCGTCTCTACATCCTGTTGGGCATCCAGGGGAGTAACCAATTCCAGAATCAGCCGTTCAGCATCGTGGGCAGGCAGCATGATGGTATTCCTGACGCTCCAAAATATGACGCTTCAAAATATAAGGTGGGCATTACCCACCCTACTCTTCTCATGACCGTGGATTAAATAACCTGTACCACTGTTCTGGCGAGTTGACTGGGCGGGCAAGATGCCCACCCCACGAGAACTTCAGGTTATTCAATTTGTATCCCTCAGTTTCTTGCTCAGTCCTCAGCACTCAGTCCTCTAACGATTTCCAGTCTGTCTGGGAATCAGCGGAATCTCAACCGAGTCGCGGAAACGTTGTACCTCTTCACTAAAGTCGATCGGCAATACGGCTTCGACGTTTTCGTGGGGACGAGGAATAATTACCCAGGATTCCAGGTTTCCCCCAAAGCAATTTTCAGCCGCCTCAACCCCTGCTGCCATCGCGGTTTTCACTTCGGAAACATCACCCCGAATAATGACGCAGAACCGGGCACTTCCGCAGCGCAGATGCCCCACCAAGGTCACACGACCCGCTTTAACCATTGCATCGGCTGCCGCCAAAATCCCAGGAAATCCTCTTGTTTCTAATGCTCCAACCGCAACAGGCATTGTTGTCTCCTTAAAAGTTTAATTGCTGAGTGGTGAACGCCATCCATTATTCTACGCAGCTTTAGATCCATCTAAACTGCTCTACCTTTTCGGTGTAGTGAATCGGTAAAACCATTTCGACATTTTCGGGCGGGTTCGGGACGATGTAGTACGTGACAAGCTTTCCATTGGGTGGAGCTTTGTCTGCCGCTTCGATCCCCGCTTCCATTGCCGGTCGAACCTCCGAAATGGGGCCCCGAATCGCCACCACCTGTTCACCGCTCTCCGCTCGATCGTAGTAAACGAGGGTGACACGCCCCGCCTTCACCATCGCATCCGCTGCCGACAATACCGCCGGAAACCCATAGGTTTGAATTACGCCCACCGCTTCTGGCATGCTCTCTTTCCTGTGATCATCCAAAAATTAACGCAAACGTATATAGAGAATTCTATAGTTTCCATGCTCCCACTCTGGCATTACGGATAGAAACTTAACTGGGGTAGTCCCAGGGTTTCATCCCAACCCATCATGATGTTGAGACATTGAATCGCCTGACTTGCCTGCCCTTTCATCAAATTATCGATCGCCGCCATGACAATAATGCGATTGGTGCGAGGATCAACTTCAATGCCGATGTAGCAAAGGTTTGTGCCGAGGGCCCACTTCGTTTGAGGATAGGTGCCACTGGGCAAAATTTTGACCCACGGAGAGGAGCGGTAAAAGGCTTGGTAGATGGTCAGCAAATCGTCTCGTACCAGGCCTGGATCGCGGAGAGTGGCATAAACCGTTGCCAAGATTCCCCGAATCATCGGGATCAGGTGCGGCGTGAATTGAACCAAAACCTCATGCCCAGCCAAATTACTGCATACTTGCTCAATCTCTGGCGTATGGCGGTGTCGAGCCACATTATAGGCACCAACGGACTGATCGGCTTCTGCTAAGAGCATCGGCACAGTGCCTTTGCGTCCGCCACCAGAGGTTCCCGTCTTGGAGTCGATAATGGCGGATTCTGGGGAAATCAGTCCTTGTTTCAATAGCGGTGAAATCGCCAGTAAGCTAGCTGTACAGTGGCATCCAGGGCAGCCGACCAACTGCGCCTCGGCAATCCGATCGCGGTATAGTTCTGGCAACCCATAAACCGCTGTTTCAGCAATGGCATGATCGGTACGCTGCTTACCGTACCAAACCTCATAGGTTTCCAGGTTATCAAAGCGGTAGTCTGCCGAAAGATCTAACACTTTGCAGCCCTTTTCCAGGAGGGCAGGAGCCATGTCACAGGCTAACCCGTTGGGCAAAGAGAGAAAAACCACCTGACACCGATCGCCAATCACATTGAGGTCGATCGGCTCAACGGTTAAATCTGTACGGTGGGCCATATGGGGATAAAGCTCAGAGAAAAGCTTCCCGGCACTGCTGTCACCGCCTAAATAGACAAGCTCTAATTTTGGGTGGTCTTGCAACAGGCGGACAAGCTGTACGCCCCCATAGCCTGACGCACCGACAATACCAACGGGTATGCGTCCTGAATCACCCATGATGGTTTAACACTCCAAGGTTTAGTAGAAATACAATAAGGGAACCCAGTCAACTGCGTCTATAAAGATTGCATTTACTTCCGCCGGATTTGGCAAAGTTACCTTTTATCTCAATATTTTTTTAATCTCAATGATTGGGTACGGTGGTTAGCAGTTGTTGCGGGCTTCGATTGGGAATGAAACAAATCCCAATGTAGCGAACTTAGACGCGATAAAATCACAATGAGAAGACTTTAAAAAAGTTCATACATTCATCTGAAAATTCTGGAAAATTTCCTGTGAAACCGCTTCACCCATCCAACGAACCTGTGGCTGACTCTCCTAATGTAGCGTTTGAATTTGATTCGATCGATGCTGCTCTGGCGGATTTAAAAGCCGGAAAAGCGATCGTGGTGGTAGACGACGAGAACCGCGAGAACGAGGGCGATGTGATTTGCGCGGCGCAGTTTGCCACACCCGACATGATTAATTTCATGGCAGTGGACGCACGGGGGTTGATTTGCTTGGCGATGACGGGCGATCGGCTGGATGAGCTGGATTTGCCCCTGATGGTGAGTAACCGTGCCTATGAAGATAGCAACGAGCAAACGGCATTTACCGTCAGTATTGATGGGGCGTATCATCTGGGCGTAACAACTGGGATTTCAGCAGACGATCGGGCCAAAACGATTCAAATCGCCATTAACCCCATGAGTAAGCCCAATGATCTGCGCCGACCAGGGCATATCTTCCCGCTGAGAGCAAAAGAAGGTGGAGTCTTAAAACGGGCAGGACACACCGAAGCAGGGGTCGATCTGGCGCGGATGGCAGGACTTTACCCAGCGGCGGTCATCTGCGAAATCCAAAACCCTGATGGCTCAATGGCGCGACTGCCAGAGTTAATTACCTATTCCAAGCATTTCAACCTCAAAATTATCAGCATTGCCGATTTGATTAGCTATCGGCTTCAGCATGAACGGTTTGTGCAGCGAGAGGCAATCGCCAACCTTCCCACCCAGTTTGGTGAGTTTAAGGTCTACGCCTACCACAATGAGTTAGACAACTCAGAACATATTGCCCTCGTCAAAGGCGATCCCACGACCTTTAAGGACAAAACGGTGATGGTGCGGGTTCACTCGGAATGTCTGACCGGGGACGCGCTGGGTTCCTTGCGGTGTGACTGCCGGATGCAGCTCCAGGCGGCTCTGAAGATGATTGATAATGCGGGGGAGGGGGTGCTGGTCTATTTGCGGCAGGAAGGCAGAGGGATTGGGTTAATCAACAAACTCAAAGCCTATTCGTTGCAAGATATGGGCTTAGATACCGTGCAGGCAAACGAACGGCTCGGCTTCCCGGCAGACCAGCGCAACTACGGCATGGGAGCACAAATCCTCAATGATGTGGGGGTACAAAAATTCCGGTTAATTACCAACAACCCCCGCAAAATTGCCGGATTAAAGGGCTACGGGCTGGAAATGGTCGATCGCGTTCCCCTAATCATTGAAGCCAGTACCCACAACGCCACCTACCTCACTACCAAAGCCGAGAAACTGGGGCACCTGCTGCTGCAAACCTACCTGACCACGATCGCCATCCACTGGCGAGATAAACCCCCTTTAGCAGAACGCTATGAGCGGTTAGAAAAAATTCGCCACATTGCCAAAGATTATGGAATGTTGCTACAAGAGGAAGCCCGATCGCTCGGTGTTGCCCTATTTGGCGGTTCTTCCCTGATCTTTCATTTGGGCTTTGACCAACCCAATGTGGCAGCAACCGACTGGTATACGCAGCCGGATCATCCCTGCACCTTGGCGATCGGCAAAATTTTAGATCAATTGGTCGAGTGGCAAACGGTGGAACGGCTAGAATTTCTGGTTTCCCCCGGACATGATCCCCTGCTCAACCTACAGGTACAGCTCGATCGCCAAATTTTCCGGCTGGATGCCAGCCCTAATGCCGATACCGTCAAACCCTCCCAGGTCTGCGAAAATCTGGCAACCCAGCGAATCTACGTGTTCTCCAGCCACACCCCCAGCGACTAAGGACTTTGAATTAAGTCACCTGTGCGAGCGTCCTGCTCAGTTGACTGGGCGGGCAAGATGCCCACCCCACAAGAGTTTTGTCTCCTCCCTCTTCCCTCCTCCCTCCCATGCCCCCTATCGATATCCTGATTCTTTCCAACGGTCCTGGAGAACTGACGACCTGGGTAAGACCCGTCGTGAAAGCCCTCCGGCAAAACATGGGATACGATCGCCAGCAGTTGCGGATTTCCCTGGTGCTTTCTCCCTGCCCCAATGCCAGTGGACGGGAAGTGGAAATTGCCCAAGCTTATCCCGAAATCGATCGCATTCAATCCGCCCAATCCTTCTTTCCCTTTCTGCTCTGGGGCAAAACGGCGGAGAATTGGGACTGGCGATCGCATGGTGTTGTCGTATTTTTGGGTGGCGATCAGATTTATCCGGTGATTATCGGCAAGCGTTTGGGCTACCAGATTGTAGTTTATGGCGAGTGGGAAACCCGCTGGCATCGGTGGGTCGATCGGTTTGGGGTGATGCAGCCAGAGTTAGCCGATCGGGTACCCAGTCAACATCGCCATAAGGTGACGGTGGTGGGGGATTTAATGGCAGATCTGGGGGATGGGGAATGGGGAGTCGGGATTGAGGGAGTGAGGAGTGAGGGAG
>PVWD01000369.1 GCA_003003615.1 filamentous cyanobacterium CCP2
GTGGGAAAGCCTGCTGAGATAACGCCCACAATCTACGATCGCAACACCTCGAATCCCTTACCAATCCATTCGTCGATCGGGGTATTCGGGGACGCATCTGTCTGCCAATGGTTTTTTTGGGGAACCCAGGTCGTCATTCCAACCCTTAATTTAGGACAATCCACACAACAAGCAGCCTCATTGAAGGAACTTAGATAGCGACCTTAGACAGTGATTTCAAAAGTAACATTTTGCAGGGTTGGGGCGGGATGCGCTTTCAGGTAGGTATTGACCATCTGCTGGAAGATTTCGCGATGGTTGAAGGCAGCCACCATTTGCTCCCATGTCGGATTTTTAGCAAACCGAATCCCTTGTTGCTTGGCAGCCTTGCGACAACCGTTGTAGGAACCATAACGATCGAGCAGTTTTGCTTTATCTAGGAGAGCAGGGTCGGATGGCAGTGCTGGCAGAGATGGAGCAGCGGAGGATGCAGAGGAATAGTCTGCCCGATCGCGTAGTTCATTCACCGCAGCTTGAGCAACCGTAAAAATTGCCGCCGCATTGTGCAACTCTGCTTGCTGATTGGTTTCAAGTTGCTCTAAAAGCTGAGTAATTCGTTTTTTGCCCATGAATTTACCTGTCTAGCAGCGATCGGTTTTGGGAAGCTGGGTCGCTGTACATCTGCGGATTTTTGCGGCGATCTTCAAAGCTCGGATCACCTGGAAAGGGAGATTGGGGAGGATGGGTTTCCGAAGGGAGCACGTCTGGCCCCTGGTCATCTTTACGCCACCAAAGCACGATCGCTTTCACAGCCCGTAAAAATCGGAAAAAGCGACTGGGTGCTGCCAATAGCCCCATGCCGGACTGTTGAGCGTCTTCAAAATCCGCAACCACACCAAATGCATCCGAGAGTTCATCTAAGTGGGATGCCATTGTACTCATTTCCTGCTGGAGTTCCGTCACAATCTGGCGATTGCTCTCAGTAATCTGAGTTTTTTCCAGGGTCAGTTGGTTAATGAGTCCCTGCATCCGATGGATATCAGACTTGAGTTGGAGGGCCGTCTGTTTATGTTCTTCGTTGCGCCGTAGAAGCTGCGATCGACTGCGGTTTGTAAAAATTAGACAATCTCGCAGTTCTACATATAGTTTATTGGCTTCAGCCTGCTCGACACTTTCGATAGATTTGGGGAAATCTGTTGCGGAACGAAACCGATCGGATGAGTGATTTGGGGTAGCCATTGTCACATTCTCAGCATCACGCCGTTCCATGCTGGCACTTAGCCCCTCACAGTGTCCACTGTATATTACGGTTCTTATCACGCCTTCCAAGCCCTAGGCTGCCTGCTCCAGCCAGACCGTATCTCCCTGACAAACCATCCCCGATCGCAGCACCGACAACCGAATTCCTGCAATCACCTGATTGTGCTTGGCAGTCGTTTTTAAGATATTCAAATCCTCTGGAAGCCCAGACTGTGCCAGCGTTGTCACCACACATCGAGGACAGGCAGTATCAACTTGTAACCGTACCGTTTCGCCGATCGCCAAAACACCACCCACCCAGGCATCTTCAACAAATTGCGCTTTTTGAGAGATGGGTTCAATCAAAAGATTGGGACGAAACCGACACGGCTCAAATGCACCGTCTGGGTAAAGCTGCTTTAACCGAGCCAAAGTTGAAGTGGTAATGGCGTGAATGGGGCAAGAGTCGAAGAAAGTGCCAGATGGCATCATCAGTTGGGTTGTAGTATCTCGATGCAGTGTGCCTTCAACGTCGGGCCAGTATTGATCCAGGCTGGGAGCCTCCGGAGCAGCAGAGAGCAGCTTCACCTGCCGCTCCAGCACGGTTGAAAGAACGGTGTTTACATCAGGAGCTTCGCTGGTAATTGTTATTCCATCCGGCAGCGAAACCTTAACGGAGGGTAAAGGTTGCCGAGCATCAACCGGGGCAACAAAAGTTGCCTGAAAATCCAGTAGCTTTGCCCATTTTTTGGGGTTCTTTGCACTGGCAATCCTTTCACTCTCAACATCCCACAGTGCATAAGCTCGATCGCCTAATACTCCCTTTGGCGTTATCTCTAAAGCCTTTTGTTGTTCTCCTAACATCGACTTCACGGGATAACGCCACAAAGACGCAACCGAACCCACCATCATCCGTGCCATAGCTTTAAGCGAACCTTCATCCAAACACCGGATTTACGGTATCACGGCTCCCAAAAATCAATCCGTATTCAGCAGTACGGCATCAGGGTGGCTAAAGCTGGTAACTCCCGTCGCGAATGGTTCAATTACCCTTGCTCTGCTTCGTCGCCAATAATCGATCGAATCCCTTCCACCGTTGCCGGAATGCTGCGCGGGTCCATGAACATCACCTTGCTGCTGGAACTCGTGCCGATCGTCGTTCCCATGTCGATGTATTGTTGGGCCATAAGGAACTGAAGAGCTTCGCGGGCATTGGGATCTTCCTGGAGGGTTTTTGCAATGATTTGTAAGGCTTCTGCCGTTGCTTGTGCTTTCAAGACCTGCTCGTGGCGGGCTGCTTGCGCCCGTAGAACCGTTGCCTCTTGCTCTGCCTTTGCCCGTAAAATAACGGCTTTCTGCAACGCTTCTGCCTCCAAAACTTGGGCATCCGCCTTGCCTCTGGCACTGTTGACTGCGGACTCGCGATCGCCCTCTGAAGTCAAAATAGAAGCGCGTTTTCTCCGCTCTGCCGACATTTGCAGTTCCATCGACTCTTGAACGGCTTTAGAGGGTACGATGTCCCGAAGTTCAACGCGAGTCACCTTTACGCCCCAAGGGTCAGTGGAAATATCCAGTTCGCGCAGCAACACTTCGTTAATTTCAGAGCGGGCGGTAAAGGTTTGATCTAGCTCCAATTTGCCCATCTCTGCCCGAATTTGTGTTAGAACCAGGTTTACCATTGCTGCTTGCAGGTTTTCTACCTTGTAGAAGGATTTCTCCAGGTCAACAATTCGCCAGTACACCACTGCATCTACAGAAATGGAGACATTATCACGGGTAATGCACTGCTGCGGTGGCACATCCAGCACGCGCTCCCGAACGGTTGCTTGAAAGGCAATGCGCTCCACAAACGGGACAGTGAACCGTAATCCAGGTTCTAATCTACGGTTATAGCTACCCAGCCGCTCAACCAGAGCCTCATTTCCCTGATTGATGACGCGCACCGAGCCTGCTAATCCGGTTCCTCCTAAAACGAGGACAATAAGGGCAAAAATAAAGTCCATGTTTAGACCTCCAATGGGAATACGGGCGATCGTAAAGGGTAAGCGGTGTAAATTGTGAGTGTTGGTTTTATAACTGATTCGCAGTGTGAGGGGCTTTCGTTGTTAAAGCAATCTGCTCTGTAACAAATTCACTTGGTTTTAGACAATCGACTCAGTTGCTTTGCTAACCTAGCTTGTAGCTAGGGTTCCCTGTTTTTTGTTTGACTTGAGCCTACTCTCGCAGAAGATACTCAGGCATGACAATCAGGGTTGTTCCACGTCGTCCCACCACGTAAACCTTCTGATTTGGGGCGATCGTCATTTGTTCATCGTCACACCGAGCCTGCCAGGAATTGCCTTCGTACCTTACCCGTCCGGTTTCGCCAGCGGGAATTTCGGTCAAGGTTTGAGCTTCTTTTGAGTCTTCAATTTGCCGAGGCTGCTTGTAGGGAAACAACCGACGCAGCAAGAAAGACAAAATCACAGAAAGCACCAACCACAGGGCAACCTGAGCCACAAAGGAAGGCACAACCAGCGCAAAACCCGCCACAATGATGGCACTAAGGCCCATTGTTAATTCGATGAAGGCCGTCGGCAGGGTAAACTCCATCACACAAAGGATGACACCCGCCACAAGCCAGAAAAAAGGAGTACCAAGCGACATACTGGAACCTCAGTCAAGGTTTTAGGTCGAGAAAGTAAGATGCTACATGTAAAGAATCATTGCCAGAGTCAAGTTTCTAGCGGTATACCTAGTCCCAATCTAGCCCAAGCTTTTATGATTTCATTGCTCCGTCAGCTTATCTTTAGGGTAAACACCGCACCGAGTCTATGAGCAGTCCTCCATTGCAAATCCAGTGTTCCAATCCAACGTGTTTGCATCCTGCCAATCATTTGGGGCAGCATTTGTGCGATCGTTGCCAGATGCCATTGGTTTATCGGCATTTATGGGCGATCGGGAATGGAGTGGCAGAAATTCCGGTGGGTACGGTTGTTGGCGATCGATATTTGATCAAACAGCCTCAAGTGTGGCTAGACACTCAACCTGGCTCCCGGCCCAATACCCCAGAAATTTTCTCTCGTCGTATTCTGCCTTACCTGCATTTATTTACCGATCGCCTACACATCCCAGAGTTATACGGCTTCCATCTACACAACGAGGAGATACCCGTCTTTCTGTTGGACAACGTTCCAATTGATGAAACTGGGCAATTCCAAACGACTCTGGATTCCGCCTGGGCCAGCGTATCCCCCGTTCGGCAAGTTTACTGGCTCTGGCAACTGCTACAGCTCTGGAAACCCTTAAAGGCGCAATACGTGGCGACAAGCCTGTTAACCCCTGACAATATTTTTGTAGAAGGATGGCGGGTTCGCTTGTTGGAGTTGCTGCCTGACTTTGAGGAAGACGAAGAAATTGACGATACGGATATTCCGACTGCTTTACCCGGCAGAACTCCTGTAGAAGAACCGAAGTCTTCCGGCTTTACGCTGGGCGATTTGGCGATGGTATGGCAACCCTGGGTGGAAAAGTCCCATCCTGCGGTGAAAGGGGAACTCCGAGCCATTTGTCAGCAAATGCAAGCCGCAGACAATACAGAACAAGTCCGCCAAACGATCGCCGTTGCTTTGAACCGTTTGCTGCTAGAACAGTCTTCCCAAACGACGCTGCAAGTTCAAGTTTCTGGAGCCACCACCACCGGCCCCCAACGATCGCACAATGAAGATGCCTGCTACCCGGATCGTCGTCTGAACCCCAACGATGCCCTGCTGCCCCATGTGGGGATCATTTGTGATGGCATTGGTGGACACGAAGGCGGAGAAGTGGCGAGCCAGCTTGCTTTGAACCACCTGAAACCGCTGATTCGCAATTTATTCCATGAATTTCAGGAGCGCACAGAGCTGGCCCTGCCCCTCGAAGTGGAACAAGATTTGGAAAGCATTGTCCGCATTGTGAATGGAGCGATCGCCAAGCAAAACGACGACCAAAAGCGGGCACTCCGGCAACGCATGGGCACAACGCTGGTTATGGGACTCCAATTACCCCAAACGGTGAACACGCCCTCTGGAATGAACCATTCCCATGAGCTGTATCTGGTTCATGTGGGCGATAGTCGGGCGTACTGGCTTACCCCTCGTTACTGCCACCAACTCACGATTGATGACGATGTGGCAACGCGGGAAGTCCGTTTGGGACGAAGCCTCTACCAGGAAGCCCTCGATCGCCCGGATGGTGGGGCCCTGACCCAGGCTCTTGGCACGCGTGACTCGGAGGCTCTCCATCCAACGGTGCGGCGGTTCCTGATTGAAGAAAGCGGAATTTTGCTGCTTTGCTCTGACGGGTTAAGTGACAACGATCGCGTGGAGCAAACTTGGGCGCAGATCACCAATGCAGTATGCAAAGGCAAAATTGCTCTGGAAGATGCGGTTCAATCTTGGCTTCAGCTTGCGGATGACTATAACGGGCACGATAATACGTCCGTCGTAATGATG
>PVWD01000370.1 GCA_003003615.1 filamentous cyanobacterium CCP2
GTCTTCCATCCGCTTCAGGATCTGGCGTAACTCTTCCTGTTTCGCCTGCACATTCACCTGCAAATCCGATCGCCTACTGGCAAAGTCGGTGTCGATCTGCTCTAGCAATCGCCGCAATTCTTCCTGTTTGGCTTGTGCATCGACCTGAACGTTGGATTTTTGCAGCGCACAATCCCGCTCCAGTTGATCCAACAACTGTTGCAACTCGGACTTCTTCGTTTGGGCTGCGGTTTGCAACTCGGACTGCTGACGGGCAAACTCAGCATCCAGTCGGGTCAGGTTTTGCTGAATCCCGTCCCGCTGGCGTTTCACGTCTGCCTGGAGTTCGGCAATGCGGGCAGAAAACTGGGTTTCTAGCTGTTCCAGGGTGCGACGCACCTCCTGCCGTTGGGTTTCCGTCTGCGATTGCAACTCGTTGCGCTTATTGGCAAATTCCGCCCCAAGCTGTTCCAACTCCCGCCGCACCATGTCTCGCTGCATCTGCACATCGTTTCGCAACTCCGATCGCCCCACAGCAAAGTCGGCAGCAAGCTGATCAATGTTTTGGCGCAGGGAGTCCCGCTGGGCATGGATATCCGTTTGCAACTGAGCCACCTGGCTGGTCAATTCCACCCGCAGCCGCTCCAGCCCATCAAACAGCTCTACCTTGCGGCGATCGGCATCTGCCTGGAACTGAGCGAGTTGATTAACAAAATCGGACTCCTGCTGCTGGAATCGTCCGATCGTCGCTTCCTTGTGCTGCTGAACGTGGTTCTGGGCATCCTGCCGCAGTTCTGCCAGGAAGGGTTCCAGCTCGGCTTCTAAGTGCTGTAACCGCTCAACGGTTTGGTCTCTCCGGTGCTGGGTGTTGGTCTGGAATTCCAGAAGCCGATCGCCAAATTCAATTTCTGACTGCTCCAGGGTTTGCAGAATTTCGCTCTGACGGGAATGGGCGGTAAGTTGCAATTCCGAGAGCTTGGTGGCAAATTCTGTTTCCAGGGATTCCAGCTTATGTTGGGCAGCTCTCAGTTGGGTGTCTAGTTCTGCTGCCGTCTCCTGCTTGCGCTGGGAAATGTCGGTGATGAGCTGAGCTACATTCTCCCGCTTAGACTCAATTTCTTTCTGGAAGGTTTCCGCATCTTCCCCCAGATCAGCGGCATAGTCTTCATACTCCTGCAATAGCTTCCTGACTTCCGCCTTGGCATGGGTAATCTGACTCTCCAGATCCCCCAACTCCTTCAGGTGAGACTCCACAATCAAAGTCACTTCTCGAATCACCGATCGCCGCAGCAGATATAGCCCAGTCATCGCCGCAATCAGCAGTAGCGATAGTACGACCAGCATCACATTAAACAAGGTCGTGGTCTGGTTTAATTGCCGCAATCGTTCTAGCTCTGCCTGTTCGGCAGCGGTGAGGGGTGCGTCTGGCGTAACCTGAGCGAGGCGCATCTCGTTCGCCTGTACCGTTTCCGCAACGGGGCGATCGCCTCCGGCAGGTCGAAGACCATCGGGTTTAGCCTCTGCCGTACCGCCCATGAGCAGGAGTACGGATAACAGAACACTACTGTGTCGCGCCAATGCGAAGCCCTCTAGTTGATTGCGCTTCATCGAGCCTTCCCTTGTCTGCTGGGTTAATGATCCTACCTGGATATCTAGGATATCTAGATATATATCTAGACAGGAGTTGTCTATCTTTACAAGGGTAATCAAATTTGGGCAGCTTGCGGAAGCTTACGATACTGCGGATTCCCTCACCGTTGATTTTTGCGTTTGCTAAACCCATTAAAAATTCAGGTGAGCGAAGTACCCACCTGAACTCAAAAACAACATTGAAGGGAGTTTGCAATACGGCAGTCCCGTTACCGCTTATTGTCCTTCAAATGCTTATATGCCAGATGTCCTCCTAAAACAAGTCCCGCTCCGAGAATCACTGGAGCCGCGACGGGAACTGTCACAACAGTGGTGGTTGTAAATCCCAATGCACCAGCAATTCCAGGGGCTGCGGTTGTAAGTGTTGCCAATGTGAATGATCCCTGAAGGAATGAAGCTGCACCTACAACTGTATTAAATGCGCTAAGTTCTGCTTTCATAGCTTTTAATACACCTTATTGAAACAGTGCTTTTTTCAAGCCGTAAGCAGCAAGACCGACGACTGCCCCTGCTGCAACGACCGGAGTCATACCAATCCCGACCGCTGTACCCATAGCCGCCAATCCAATTCCACCGATCGTAGCTGAAACGGCTGCCCCGCCTGCTGCCCCCGCTGCTGCGTAAATACCCGCTTCGACAGCATCGTTGTTGTGTTCTGACATTAACTTTATCCTCCCAAAAAATCGTTAGTGCTTGTCAAGTACTTAGTCGTATATGTATAAAATCACTTTTAATGCAATAAGTCATCACGGAAAACCGAATATAAATACGTGATTTACCGTAAAAATAATGATTTTTTGGGTGATTTATACTACAAATAAAAAGTCGTAACTTCTTCAAAACCTTTACTAAGGTGCGATCGACCCATCAAAGGTAAAGGTACTCTTAACATAAGAACTGTTCACCACATTTGTATTGAGGCGATCGAATGTTAAACGTCACTATTGATGAAATACAACGTGATCCTCTAAAGTACCTTCGTCAAGTAGAGGCAGGCGAAACGCTGGTCATTGTTCGAGCGAATCAGCCGATCGCTGAACTTAGACCGATCGCTCGTCCTAAGCAGTTAAGACCATTTGGTTTATGTGCTGGGGAGTTTACCGTTCCAGATGACTTCGATGCCCCACTGCCAGAAGATCTACTTGATGCGTTTGAGGGCAAATGAGAATTTTGCTAGATACGCATATTTTTTTATGGTTCATTAACGGTGATACTCGATTGTCAACGGATCTTCGGGATGCAATTCGTGATTCGGATAATATAGAATGCTCATTTGTCAGGCATTGCAGTACGAGATTGTGTTTGACCCGATCGAGCCGGTGATCTGACTAACCTGCCAGAAACTCCAGCACGGAACGGTTAAATTCCTCCGCACATTCCAGATACGGCAAATGACCGCAGGGGTCAAATATCTGGAGTTTAGCATTCGGAATTCCCTTCAGAGCCACTTCAGCATGATGGATGGGAAAGGCTCGATCCTGTTTTCCCCACATGATTAGCGTGGGGGACTGAATTTCAGACAGACGATCGCCAATGGTTCGTAAAAAATCTGGCTTGATGCCAAAGAAGTTGCCCATCGTCCGAAACGTCCGGGTTTGAAACTGCAAAATGTCTGATGCCATATTATGCAACACCAGATCCATAAACTCGCTGTCGTTTAGATAAGGAGCAGGATCATAAATGCATTGCTGCACCATAAACTTTGCTGCACCCGGACTGGGATGATTGAGCAGTTCACCAACGATCGGTAGTGAAGTGAGTCTTGCCGGGAATGCCACTTCTTTACCCAATCCCCCCGATCCAATCAACACCAGTTTATCCACCCGTTCAGGTTCTGCCAAGACGATTTTGAGGGCGATCGCACCGCCAATAGAGCCTGCAATCAAAGACGCACGGGATAAGCCGACTACATCCATAAAGTGAAGAATAAACTGGCTAATGTCATCGATCGTGTAAGTTTTCTGAGGTTTGTCAGACCGACCTGAACCGACCCAATCCAATGCGTAGACCCGATGCTGTTGTGCCAGAGCAAATACGTTTTTGTACCAGTAATCGATCGCTCCCGCCTGCCCATGAATCAGCAGCACAGGCGAGCCTTGCTCACCCAATGTCCAGTAGCGAGTATTGATACCATCAATTTGAATGTAGCGATCGGTTGGCAGGTCGTTCAGCATCTTTTACCTCATTCCCTGGCGATCGAACTAGCCATTGTTAAGTTGCATCAATGAGAGGGTTTCACCAGAATAAAGCCACTTCTGAAAATTTGCCCTACAGACTTCCCATTCTTTCGTCGTCATGGCAAACCAATCTGTATCTCTGTTGCGTCCACGAACGATCATATGCTGCCGAAACCGTCCTTCGTGAAGGAAACCCATTCTCGTTGCGGCAGTCCGACTGGCATGGTTCATGGCATCGCATTTCCATTGCACTCGGCGGTAAGAATGGTGGTCAAAAAGATGTTGAAGTAAAAGAAATTGCGATTCGGTATTGACTTTCGTTTTATGAACCGTCGGAATAAACCAGACATGTCCAATTTCTGCCCGTCTATGATTCGGGACGATCGCCAGTAATGCCACAATGCCCACCGGAGACTGACTTGCGTTCTCAAACACCGTCCAGGTTAGGGGATCAGGTTTACCCACCATGTCGGTTTCCATCCAGTCTTGCATCGCAGAGGGGCTATCAAATGGGCCATACAGCATGTAGTTCCAGATCGCCTCTTTTTCAGGTGTGCCATGAGAGCCGGAATAAAGCGCGGTTGCATCTCTGGCAGGGACGATCGGCTTCAGGGTGACAAATTGACCGTTCAGTTGGATATATTCGGGTGCGTTCCAGGTTTGGTGCTGCATCATTTCTGCTTTTAGCTGTTTAGGTGAATTCACTGCAATTCTGGGAATTTTAGCAGCCTTAGGACTAATGCAGTTGCCTTAAGATAGTTGCCTAGCGAAAACCCATTCATGGAAATTAGGAAAATCGTCGGGTGATGGGACAAGGTGAGAACGCAACGGTCACAAAATAACCCCCCTAGACAACCAGGAGGGCAAGAATCGTTTGGCCGTGCCTTTACATGAACTACATCGTCTACATGAACTACATCGTCAATGACTGCGGATTGGTTTCGATGAGTTGAGCCAAATCCTTTAAGAATGCAGCAGCCTGTGCTCCATAAATAATCCGGTGATCGCAGGTAATATTGACCTGCATTTGCGTTTTCACCCCCATCATGCCATCGGGAGTGGCAACTACCTGCGGACGAGATGCCCCAACCGCCAAAATGGCTCCCTGTCCAGGTGGCAGAATCGCATCAAACCGATCGACCCCAAACATGCCCAGGTTAGAAATGGTGAAGCCGCCCGTGCTATATTCATCCGGCTGAAGCTGCTTGGCTCTAGCGCGATCGACTAAATCCTTCCAGGAGCGGGACAGAGAGTAAATATCGACCTGATCAGCGTTTTGCAGAACCGGCGTAATTAACCCCCCATCTGGCATGGCTACCGCAACCGAAACATTAATGGACGATCGATAGTTGATGCCCTGCTCTGTGTAGTAAGCATTCACAATAGGATGCTTTTGCAGCGTAACCGCAACGGCCTTTGCCAAGAGTGCCGTCATGGTGACACCCTTAGACTTAATTTGCTTATACAGCTTGTCTAAATTGTCAGTTGTGATGGTGTAGCCTACGCGGAAGGTTGGAACCTCCAGGCTCATCATCATATTACGGACAACGGCCTGCTGTAGCGTGTTCATTGCCACCACTTGTCCGGGCTGGGCAGGAGGGGCAGCGGGGGCAGGAGGTCTGGCGGCAACTGCGGGAGTTGGGGCAGGAGGAGCAGAAGGAACGGGAGGGGCAGAAGGAGCGGGAGCGGGAGGAGCAGAAGGGGTTTTTCCGGCAGCAGATTCGACATCCTCTGCAACAATCCGCCCATAAGGGCCACTGCCCTTTAGGGTCGATAAATCAACCTTGAGTTCTTTTGCCAGCTTGCGGGCCCGGGGAGAAGCGATCGTCCGTCCATTACTGCGGGCGGGGCTGGGTTCTTCAGCGA
>PVWD01000371.1 GCA_003003615.1 filamentous cyanobacterium CCP2
AGATGTGTATAAGAGACAGGATCTGCTTCTCGCAGGTCGGCTTCTTCCAAAATCGCTCCGTGAGCAACAACGCCCACCAAATTTGCTCCTTCAAAAATGGCACTGCTGAGGATGGCGTTTGATAAATTTGCTCCCTCTAAAATGGCTCTGGTTAAGTCTGTACCAATCAGCTTTGCCCGATGTAGAGCCGCATTGTTTAGATTGGCTTCCACCAGTGTTGCCCGATTGAGGCTAATTTCACCCAAATTGGCATCAACCAAAATGGCGCGATCGAGGTTAGCTTCCATCATTCGCGTCCCCCGCAGTCCTGCACGGCTCAGATCTGCATCACAAAGCTTGGCGTGGGTAAGATTGGCTGAAATCAGGTTGGCTTCAATTAGTGTGGCTTGAGCCAGGTCAGCAAAGGTGAGATTTGCTTCTCGTAAGTTTGCCGAACTCAAGTCAGCCCCTTGCAAATTCGCTTGGCTGAGATTGGCACGTCTCAAGTCAATTCCTCGCAAGTCTTTGCCACTGAGGTTGATCCCAACTAAAGCCCTGTCTTGAAAGTCTCGTACACCTGCCGCATACTGACTGAGCAGCTCTTCAACATGCATGATCTTTGAGGCTGTCACGAAATAAATGGATACATCACCGTGAACATGGGTTTAGCTTGCCCTAAATTCACTGTTTAGCATTCGTTCCCTCATCTTACTTTCTGCAAGAATTTATAAAAGCTTTCCTGCAAAAATCTCTGTTGCAAACGCTCTCTCTTGGCAAGTTTTCCTTCGCAATTTTTCTTCAAATGGTCAGGATAGCGTTTGTTTGCAGATACAGCCTCCAATTCACCCTCCTCCGCTCCCTACCCATTCCCCAGTACGGGCGATTCGCAAATCGTCCCTACTCCCCACTCCCCACTTTCTACCTCAAGGTACATACTTCTTCGTTTTCCCTGCCACATCTTGAAGTAGAGAGTACGATAAATCATGGAGCATTACTTGCTTACTGGCGATCGAGATTTGGTTCATTTTGAGGAGGCTCACGTTGTCCTTTTCCACTGACGATTTTGCAAAAGCACTTGAGCAGCATGACTACAATTTTCAACGAGGACAAGTCGTTCGGGGTAAAGTAGTCAGCTACGCTTCCGATGGTGTGTATATTGACATCGGAGGGAAGGCGGCAGCATTTATGCCGATGGATGAGACCTCATTACAACGGGTTGCCAATATCGAGCAACTGCTGCCTGCTGGTGAGGAAAAGGACTTTTTGATCATCCGAGAACAAGATCCGGATGGTCAGGTGACGCTTTCGCTGCGCCAGTTGGAAATTCAGCAAGCTTGGCAACGGCTAACCGATCTTCAGGAAAATAACGAAACCGTTCAAGCCAGAGTCAGTGGAGTCAACAAAGGCGGTGTTACAGTTGATGTCCAGGGAATTCGTGGCTTCATTCCGCGATCGCATCTGGTCGATCGAGATAATCCTGATGCCCTCATTGGCAAAGCTCTGACGGTGAGCCTGATTGAAGTTGATTCCAGCCGCAGACGACTGGTTCTATCCCAACGTCTCGCCACTCAGGCCGCTAGCCTCAGCCAGCTAGAAATTGGCCAACTCGTGGAAGGCAAAATTGTTGGCATGAAGCCCTTCGGTGTGTTTGTGGATTTTGATGGCACAACCGGGCTGCTCCACATCAACCAAATCAGCAAAAACTACGTTTCTTCCCTTGAGACCACCTTTGAAATGGGTCAGCCCATCAAAGCCCTCATCATCGACATTGACGACTCCAGAAAGCGAGTTTCCCTCTCCACCAAGGTTTTAGAGAACTTTCCAGGCGAAATGCTAGAAAAAATGGCAGACGTGATGGCAGAAGCCGAACTCCGCGCTGAAAAAGCCAGAAAAAATTTGAGTAACCGAGGAGTCGAATAACGCTATGCCTGTGGTTCTGGTTACGGGGGCATCTCAGGGAAGCGGTCAGGCAACAGCACTGCTATTTGCTCAGAAGGGCTACGATGTGGTCTTGGCGGCCCGTCAGCCCGATCGCCTACAAGCCGTTGCAGATGAAGTGAGATTACTGGGACAACAAGCTGTCGCAGTGCCAACCGATGTTGGACAGCAACCTCAGGTAGCTCAACTGATTCAGCAAGCCCTCGACCAGTTTGAGACGATCGATGTTTTGGTTAACAATGCTGGAATTTGCCTAACCGGAACGATGGAGCAGACCTCCCTGAAGGATTGGCAGCAGATTATGGACACCAACTTTTGGGGATACGTCTACACCATCCAAT
This sequence comes from filamentous cyanobacterium CCP2, assembly GCA_003003615.1. Taxonomy (GTDB): domain Bacteria; phylum Cyanobacteriota; class Cyanobacteriia; order Elainellales; family Elainellaceae; genus Egbenema. Next base: position 2,259 of record PVWD01000371.1, read on the forward strand.
CTCTCCTGCCTCACTTCTTGGCGCAGGGAAGCGGGACGATCGTCAATGTTGGCTCTTTCGGCGGCAAAATGCCCTTACCAAATATGACGGCTTATTGCGCGAGTAAGTACGCGGTGACGGGGCTAACCGAGACCCTGCGGCTAGAGCTTAAACCCAAAGGCATTCACGTTGCAGCGGTGCATCCAGGCATCATTAACAGCAGCTTTATGGAACGCGCCCTCTTTCGCGGCGAAGATGATCAAGAGTTGCAAACGCGCCAAAACCAAATGCAGGAAGCCCTGAAAGGAGCCTGGGTTAGCCAACCCGAAGACATTGCCAAAGCAGTATGGGAAGCGGTCAACGCAGGACGATCGGAAATTGTGGTGGGAGCTGCATCAGTGGCAACCGAAGCCTATCGCTTGCTGCCAGGAGTCATGCAATGGATGATGGGACAAGCGGTGAGTTAAATCGTAATGCAAGACAAAATTTTAAGCATAAGAGCCTTAATTCCTTCATTTGAACTCCCGGCAGTCAACCGCAGCACGGCTATCAGCCCTTGGAACTACAAACAGCGTTACAGCCTGGTCATCTTCCTTTTCCACAATGTAACCTGCACTGCCTGCCGTAGCCTGCTTCTCAACCTAGCACAGCACCATTCAACCTATCGCACCTATGAGGCTGAGGTTCTGGCCATTGCTACGTGCTGTCCCTCTGATGAGGTTGACCATCTGCAAGAATTCGCTGAGCACCACGCCATTCCCTTTCCAGTGCTATGGGATGAAAAAGGACAGGTTCGTTGCGCGTATCTGGGAGAACAACTCGATCGATCGCCAGTTGGTATCTTTGTTTGCGATCGGTTTGGTGAGCTTTACATGCAGTCTGTTGACAGTGAAGCAGATGCGTTGCCCAATGAACCCGAAATTAGAAGTTGGGTGGAATTTGTTGATATGCAGTGCCCTGAGTGCTTCCCACCTGCCTGGAGATAAGCATTGATGGAAGTTAAGAATTTAATGGGGTGATTCGTAGCGCAGGTGTCTTGCCTGCCAGTAGGACGATGCCCGATCGCAATGACCAAATTCATTTTTTAACCTCCATCAATGCTCATAAAAATTATTTATAGTACAAAAGTTCTGATTTTAGACAAATTGTGCTAATTTATTGGTGCGGATGTACTAAGCGTACTCCATCACGCTCCTACAAGGGGTGTCATACCTGGGTTTACTCAGAGGCGTGAATTTCGCGCCTCTTTCAATAAGCTTTCACAACTTTATGGTTTGCGCGACGGTCTGCATTAGACAGTCTGCGTGTTGCAATCTGCAAACCTTATCTATTCAAGGAGATGTCCTATGGTTGATGCAGTCACTACGTCTAGTAAGGGGTATCACACAGTAACGCCTCATCTGACGGTGCGCGGGGCAGAACAGGCGATCGAATTTTACAAGAATGCCTTTGGAGCAGAAGAACTGTACCGAATGCCTGACCCCACAGGTAAAGGACTTTGGCACGTCGAAATCAAAATTGGCGATTCCTACATTTTCCTCAATGATGAATACCCCGATGTGGGCAGCATGTCCCCCAATACACTCGGCGGTTCTTCTGTTACGCTCCATTTAGATGTAGAAGATGTAGATGCCTGGTTTGAGCGTGCAGTTCGGGCGGGTGCTACCGTAACAATGCCTGTAGAAGATATGTTTTGGGGCGATCGTTACGGCAAACTCGTTGATCCGTTTGGACATCACTGGTCAATTGCCAGCCCCCTTCCTAAACCTAAAACAAATGGAGTCGAAGAAGCTACTTGCGCTTAGGTAATATGTACTGCTAAGAAGCAGAAAAGCTATTCTCCATTGCCCAGCTATTTCGTTTGCAAGAGCGCAGACAAATGGCTGGGCTACACCATTTTATGGACGACACCATTTTATGGACGACATCAGTTTGAGGACTGACGCAGCTCTGCAACTTTTGCCCCAAGTGCCATATCTCTTAGGTCAGTAAATTTACTGTCATTTATGTAATAAAATATACATATATTTCAGACCTGTGCTATAGTTTAATTAATTCAGTTGTGTGCTTCTCTGTTCCCGCTCGGCTAATCGTTGGCAGCAAACAAGATGTATTTTGTGCCAATTCCTACAAAACCCTGCATTGACAAAATGATGTGCTGTAACTGCTCTTGAATCGGGAAGTAACAGCTAAAATCAATGTCTAAGTTCCGATTAGCCTATATTTTATTGGGTAGTGTCTGTTAGGGGCATCTACGTCCGCACTTAAAATTCATGTGTTTAATCGAACAAAGCTATTACTTATGAATCTAAACGAGTTTGAGTCCCAGGCACGTAATACACTTGAGCAAACCCTAAATCAACTGCAAGCTGCAACTCTCATGATCGCCCGCTTAGAAGTTCAACTGGCTGAGGCAGGAAGAACGATTCAAATATTGAGTGGGCAGATCGAAGAATTCATATCCCAGCAACGCCACCCCCCAACTGGCAGCTAAGTAGCTACAGCAACTCGTCTACCGCCACAAACAGTGTCTAAAACTTTTTGTCTTAAAGTTATCCAATTTCAACGAGTTGCTGTTCTTTGCCTCAAGTAGCCAAACCACCCCTAGCAAGCTGCAAGCAAGCTCAGTTCATCTGCGATCGTGCGTCTTAGCTGCATCAGGTTAACCGGCTTAACCAAGTACTGACGCGCTCCTAACCGAAGGGCACGCTCTCGATCAGACTGAAACGCAAACGCTGAAACCACGATGATGGGTACGCTACCCCAATCTAGCCGCTGCTGAAACTGTTCAAGCAAGGTGAATCCATCAATGTCTGGCAGTTTCAAATCTAGCAAGACAATATGAGGCTGAAACTGCGTCATTGTTGAGTCAGCCGCAATTCCACGCGACAAACTGCACACTTCGTAGCCATGATATTCAAGGTAGTCACTCATCAACTGACGACTTGTATCGTTATCTTCGATTAGAAGAATTCGGATTCGGGGGTTTGCATCTGCTTGCACGGTTTGCGTATCTGATGTTGGAGCAATGAATACCATCTGCGTTCTTTCGCCAACGGACAATTAATTTGTTCGGTTCGTTCAAATGATTGCTACAAGATAGCTTTGAAACTTTGGCAGAGAGCAAAACTGAGCAATATCTGAAGTTTGAGTAGATCCACTAGGTCAATCTTGACTGCCCCTGAAAAATATTCAAAAAGCTAGGACTATCGAGAGGTCATAGAAATACTTATCAGCGAGCGCAACGGAAACCTTGATTTTAGGAAGAAAATGTGCAGAACGAGGGGAAGCAATCACCTATCTGTACTAAATCTTTGACTCTACTGGCTTGAGGACGTGTTAATAAAAATAACGATCTTTTCTCTTAGCGACAAGGG
>PVWD01000372.1 GCA_003003615.1 filamentous cyanobacterium CCP2
CCTCTCCCGAACCCGAACCTTCCCCTTCTCCCAGCCCTACAGGACAGGCGAGTGAAGTCAATCAGAGAATGGATCTACAGCCGACGGGTGAAGTGCTGCCTGTAGAAGGTTCCATTCGCCAAGATCAAACCCACAACTATCTCTTTTCAGCCGAGCCAGGGCAAATCCTGTCGGTGCGGCGGGAGGAAGGCAACGTGGTGTTAACGGTCATCCAGCCAGACGGTAGACCCGTTAATGAAGATGCCAACCGATTTCGGGGGCTGTGGCAAGGTGAACTGTCCCAAGCTGGACAGTATGCCATCGAAGTGCGACCCAGACGCAGAGAAAGCAGCTACTACCGCTTTAATATTGCTTTGCAGCCCGTAGCCGAGCCATCTCCTGAGCCATCTCCTGAACCCTCTCCTGAACCCGAACTCAGCCCAGAGCCGATTCCTGAGGAACCCAGCCCAGAGCCTATCCCAGAGGAACCCAACCCAGAGCCATCTCCTGAACCTGAACCCAGCCCTGCTCCAGACCCAGAATCTGAAAACTCGGCGATCGACTCTCGTTCCTTAGAAATTCCGATTGGGGTGCCTGTGGAGTTTTCTGATGAAGCGAGTGATCAGGTGGTACGGCGATATCTCGTGAATGTACAACCGGGTCAACAGCTATATGTTCAGGTTTTGCGTGGGCCGATCGCCCTGGATATTCGTTATCCCGATGGTCGGGTGGTGGAGGCAGGAAGCGGAACTCGTAGCTGGCAGGGGCAAGCCTTTGAAGCGGGTGCGTATCAGATTGATGTATTGGCAGAGCAACCGGCACGATTTATTTTGCGACTTGGAATCAATGAAATGCTGCCCTAGGGTCTGTTTTGCAGCCCTCAAGTTTGGTTAAGACGGTGCTGAAGGCTAAAGGCTGAGCCATAGGAGAGGGGAAGAGGCTAAAAAAGAGCGCAAGGGTGTTGGACAAAACTAAGTATGACAACAAAACATAATCAAGCAAGGGTGCAGTCAGCAAATTGGGCGATCGGACAACTGCCCGGACTCAGCGAACAAAACCAAGCCAAGCTTGAAAACTGCGGCATTCGGACAACATTTCAGCTTTTACAGCACTCCAAAACCCCTGAGCAGCGTCAACAATTGGCAACACAGCTACAAATTCACATTCAGCACCTCAACAAGTGGGTAGCCCTTGCTAACCTAGCCCGGATTCCGGCAGTCGGGTGTCAACACTGTGGACTTTTACTCCATGCAGGCATTAGCTCTCCCCTTCAACTGGCCCAGACTCCCCTACCACGCCTCCATCGCCAGCTTTTAAAGCTCCACGTTGCAACGCTACAACGCCAAGACCTTTGTCCAACAATCGATGAGGTTGCTCTATGGGTGGAGCAGGCAAAGCGAATGGTGAGGGCGTAGAGGCTAGAACTTTCTTGTAACCGTGAAATTTAACGCCCTTTCTAATCGGGATACCAAAACATACCTTTGATGCCTTCTGGGTCAGGCATAAAGCCAAGCCCACGATAAAAATCGATGACGTGAGGATCGGCAAATAGAGTAATGTTGCTGATGTCTTCGTTGCGGAGGCGTTTAATCATTTGGCGCATGAGGGCCTTGCCCAAGCCTTTACTTTGAAAGTCTGGGTGGACAACCACATCCCAAATGGTGGCATTAAAAGCGTGATCTGAGGTTGCACGCGCAAACCCGATCAGCCGCCGCTGTGTCCCACGCTGTTCCCACATGGAGACAACTAAAAAACTGTATTGGATCGCCTTTTTTACCTTCCGAAGCGGGCGACGCGACCAACCTACCGCATCACACAGTTCTTCCAGTTCATATAAATCAATATCGCGATCGGTGCTAAAAAAGATGCGAGAGTTACCAACAACGACACCGGGTGCTGCTGTTCCGTCCATATCGGGTGGTTTTGCGGCAGTTGTCGTCTCAGAGGTGCTAAATAAGCTTTTCCAGAAACCCATGCTGTGGTGCGGTAGTACAGAGTCGTGAGCGGGAATCAAATGAGCGGTAATAGCTAGTATATCCCTGCCGACTATCCTTAAACCGCTATCTATTTCAAAATAGATCTCCTACAGTAGCAGGAGAATCTCGAATTTGTGGGAAAGATTTAATCAGGGAACGCTATAGGATGGCTTCTCGGTTTGGGTTTTCTGAAACTGAGATATTCTGCTCTGTCTGCCCGTGTTTCTTTTCACTTGTGTCCTATCTGACTCGTGATCGTGCCAGCCTCTACCAAACCTATGGCTTCGGGGTTAAAATCCTCTACGTTAGAACTGCTAAAACGCTTCAATCGGGCGTTTCCCCAGTTCTATGAGCAGTTTGTCAGCAGCGAGATCCAGCTACAAAATTTGCGGCTGGCCTATCAACTTTACAAAACTCGACAAGCAGTCATCGAACTGAATCCAGAGGGAAGCAAGAGTGCGCTTCATTTTGCCTATCGCAACCAATCCTTTTTGCTGAGCGATATTTTTGGGGTACTAGCTGCCTATGGGCTAACCATCCACAGTCTGAGCCTATATGGGCAAATATACCCACCCATGCTGGTGTTCATTAAGCTGGTTGTGTCGCGAGGAGGGAAAGCCCTCACCGATAAAACATCAGAAAATGTTTGCCGAGCCATTCGGGAAGCACTGGCGGGTCGGTTTGAAGTTGAGGAAATGTTAGCCGTTGAATTTAACTTGGATGCAGGCTTGGAGCAGGTAGAAACAGAATTTTATGTTGATCCAGTTTTTCACTTACCTGCCCTCCTCATTGAGGCAGATAACCAACCGGGGTTATTTTACAAGGTGATGTATGCCATTTGGCAAGAAGACTTGCTGGTGGTGAATGCGAATTTACTTGTCTGGCGGGGGCGCACCCGCCTCATCCTTTACCTGCTCGGCCCTAACGAAAGCTTAATCCCAGAATATTTAGGGCAAAAGATTGCAGAAGGAGTACGACAACGGCTGCTAGGCTGGTAATCTCAAAATTTGGCAGTTGATCAAGCTGCATGGACACTGGACACCTGAATGGAATTTCATCAATCGGCTATCCTGAGTCGCTGTAAGGACAGCCAATGAATTTTGCCACTTCAGGTTTCAGATTCGGCGTTTTAGAGATGTAGGTTTGTTATCTTCGGCATTAATTCAGATCGGTTGGAGTTGCCATCATGAGCGGCATTGGTTCCACGATTAGTGTGATGTTTTGTCGCCCAACCACGCGCACGACTTCACCGGGCAAAATCGTCACATCCTGTTCGCACCGCGCAGACCACCACGAACCCTGGAAGCGCACCCGTCCATTTTTGCCAGGCTGGATCATTGCATCGACAATCGCCTGACCAGCAAACAGCTTAAATCCAAGCGTAGAAGAAGGACTATCTAGTTTGCTGGGAGATGGATAGGATCTGCTTGGGGAAGCATAGGACGTTCTGCGAGAAGTGACAGAAACATTTGCAGTACCCTCAAGTTTGGTAGATGCGGACGAATTAAAAAGTTTGTTCAAGGTGGACTTAACCATGAGAACTTCCTCCTTTTGGTGAATCCCACTTGCAATAGGGGCTTGGCAAGGTGGGAGGTAAATGGACAAGGATGACAATACCCCTTTTGCTGAAAGCAATGGAGTATGTAAATGTCACCCAAGTTGACCTGAGGACACTGAAGGAGATCTAGCTGTAATAAAATGCTGCCTCTTCAGTCTCCCCTCACTGCCGACGGAGTTAGCTGACGGGCTAGGGCTGAGAGGTGCCCTTCGTTGTAAAAGGTCAAAGCGAGAGACTAAAGAATCAAGACTTTGCTTTCTTGGTTATTTATCTTTCATCTGCTACCTTTTGTCCGATTCGCCCCAAAGGTTGGTTCCTCCGCTTCGGATTCATCGCGACTCTGATGAAGTGCCGAATTAGGCTGACTAGTGGATGTGTGCTTATAACGCTAACACTGGTTTCAAAAATTCGTCAACTTTGAGTTGCATGTTATCCCCTCTTTAGGAATACTGTCCATAGTAAACCATACAGGCGGTTCAGGGGTTATCCCCCAAGACAGGCTTTCGCTGTGTCTCCAGAGATACCTTTACAGAAGCAGGGAACCACATCACCTCAACCATTCAAACGCAATCCATTATACCGAGCTAGCCGATCGCACAATTTCAACGGCTACTGTACCATCAAAGTTTGGAATGGGTGGTGCTGGTTTTGTCACTCGTACCTGAACCTGTTCCACTTGGCCTAAGGCTAAAACCTGTCGAGCAATTTCCTCTGCCAGCTTTTCAATGAGTTGAAACCGGGCGGTTTGCACTAGGTTTTGAACTGCCTGAATGCTAGATCGATAGTCCAAAGTATCTTCCAGCCGATCGCTGCTTCCAGCCGCCGCCAAACTGTGCCACAGCGTCAGGTCAATTTCAAACCATTGCCCTAAAGTTTGTTCTTCTGGCAGCACCCCAACGTAGCCGTAAGCCCGAATGCCAGTTACGTGAATTGAATCCATTGATTGACTACCAAATGATTTTCTCTATTCCGGTAACAAATGCGAGATTTCACGTCTCTACGCTAGTTCCCGATGGGTAAATGACTTCGCATCGACCCCGCTGTAGCTCGCAACAATGTGCCCGTTGCCAACCACCTGGTATTTGTAGGTGACGAGTCCTTCTAAGCCAACTGGCCCCCTAGGCGGCATTTTTTGGGTACTGATGCCAACTTCTGCCCCAAAGCCGTAGCGGAACCCATCCGCAAACCGGGTGGAGCAATTGTGGAAGACTCCTGCTGCATCAACTTGGGCAATGAAGGTGTGGGCAGCCTGTTCATCCTCAGTGACAATGGCTTCCGTATGGCGAGAACCGTAAGTGTTGATGTGGGTGATGGCTTCCTCCAGGGATGCAACCAGCCTAATGGACAGAATCAGGTCACTGTATTCCGTTGCCCAGTCCGAGTCAGTGGCAGGCTTGACAAAGGAGGCAGATTCAGTTCCGGCGATCGTCTCACGAGTTAAATCATCCCCACGCAGTTCCACGCCTTGCTCGTGCAGGGCAGTGAGGAGTTGAGGCAGATTGGCGGTAGCCTGATGAACCAAAAGCGTTTCGATCGCATTGCAGGCAGAGGGATATTGGGTTTTGGCATCAATGGCGATCGAGATGGCTTTTTGCAGATCTGCCGTTTGGTCAATGTATAAATGGCAGATACCATCCGCATGGCCCAATACCGGAATGCGAGTATTTTCCTGGACAAATCGGACAAAGGAATTTGAGCCACGCGGAATGATCAGATCTACATATTGGTCAAGGTGCAACAGTTCCAGGGTTTCTTCTCGCGTCGTTAACAACCGTACCACTGCCGGATCAATGCCAACCTGCTCTAACCCTTGATGAATGGCGCGGACTAGTGCCTCACACGATCGCACTGCCTCTTTACCACCTTTCAAAACCACGCCATTTCCAGATTTCACTGCCAAAGCCGCAATTTGCATCACCGCATCGGGACGGGCTTCAAAAATCACACCCAATACCCCTAAGGGGCACGTTATACGCTGAAGTACAAGCCCTTGATCTAATTCTCGATGAATTTGTCTCACCCCAACCGGATCAGGCAAGCGGGCCACATCTCGCACCCCAACGATCGCCCCTTTTAGCTTGGTCGCATCCAGCTTCAATCTGCCGTAGAGCGCGTTTGACAAACCATCCTGCAC
>PVWD01000373.1 GCA_003003615.1 filamentous cyanobacterium CCP2
ATCCCCGTGATGTCCCAAAACGATCACCGTATCGTCAGGAGCAAGCGGAACAGAGTGATCGGGATGAATGATAAACTCGCCATCTCGTTTGCGGAGGGCAACGACAATGAAGGTTCCCTTACCGCGAACTTCCAAATCGGCGATCGTCCCGCCCACTAAGGGAGAATTTAGGGGAATTTTCAGTTCATCCACCTGCACATCAATTTGCGCCAACAACTCATTGAGCCGATTGCGATCGTCTCCCTGGTCAAGAAACTGGATCGTGTTGGGATGGGTGATCAAATTTGCCATCCGCATGCCGCTAATGCTGGCCGGAGAAACAACATGATTTGCCCCTGCCAAGAGCAGCTTTTTCTCGGTAGAAGGGAGTTCCCCTCTGGCAACGATCGTCAGTTTGGGGTTCAGGCCCCTTGCCGTTAGGGTAATAAACACGTTGGCCGCATCGTCGGGTAAGACCGTTGCCAAACAAGTTGCCCGCCCAATGCCTGCCGCTTCCAGAACTTGCTCGTCGGTGGCGTTGCCCTGACACACCCGGTATCCCAACTCCTCAGCACTGGTCAACCGTCCGACATCTTGATCAATCACCACAAACGGCTGCTGCGTTTCCGCTAATTTGTGGGCCAAAACCTGACCAATCCGCCCATATCCGCAGACGATCGTATGTTGCTGTAAATTCTCGATATCTTTGGTTTTTCGCCGTTGTTCCAGAACTTGCTTAATTTCCCCTTCTGCCACCATTTGAATAAATCCTCCCACCGTATAGGCGGCTGAACCATAGCCAGCGATAATCACAAACACTGTAAACATCCGGGCGGTAGGCGTTTCCACAGGGCAAACTTCGCCATACCCCACACCAAACACCGTAATAATCACCATGTAGGTGGCTGTGATGAAGGGGCAGTCCAGCAGAGCATAGCCCGTCACCGCAATTATCAAGGTGCCAACAAAGAACACCGTTCCGACTAAAATCCGCCGAAGGGGCGACTGCATAGATTAGTCCTTGTCCTGTAGCGAGGTGGTGTGATTCAGCTAAAAATGTACAGGTTGTAATGGCAGGTCAGCCGCCAATGTCATGCTGCACCCACTGAACAAACGCCCTACCAATCAAGAGCTTAATGGCTGCCATTCAATTTGAATGTTGCCTAGCGTACTAGCGAGAGGCAGCCCGTTCAACCCAACCAAAATTCAAACCTTTCAAGCAAACCAAAACACCTACACCCGCTTCAAGACTAGTTATGATAATATGGTTGACTGCACTTGTATTGATAGAATCCCTATTCATGGCACTAATTCAGGAGCGCAAGCAAGAAATTATCTCGGAGTATCAGATCCACGAAACTGATACAGGGTCGGCCGATGTTCAGGTGGCAATGTTGACAGAGCGGATCAGCCGTCTCAGCTCCCACTTGCAGCAAAACAAGAAAGATCACTCCTCTCGGCGTGGTTTGTTGAAAATGATTGGTCAACGGAAGCGGTTACTTGCCTATATCCAAAAGCAAGACCAAGCTCGCTATCGTGAGTTGATCAGCCGTCTGGGTATTCGGGGTTAATTGTTGCAGTTATAAAACTTGCCATGTCTTCTAAGCCACAACGCGATTCCAACCGTTCCTCTGACTCGTCTGAACGAGAGCCACTGCCCTTTGAGCCAGCTAAAAGCCGTAAGCAGGCAGACAAAAAGGCGGAAATGAAGGCCAAGAAGGCGACTGTGGCTTCCCCCACGAAGGCAGAACCATCAAAGCAAAGTCCCCGTACCCCTTCTGCCACTGGCATTCCAGATTCCGTTAGTCGGCGGATGGTGAAGCGGATGGCAGTCTTTTCGGGCATTCCAACTGCATTGGGAATGTCCACTTTTGTAGTTAGCTATTTCATTGTTTCCAGAGGAATTTACGATCTTCCCACTTATGCGGTTTTGCTTGTCAGCCTGGGGTTCTTTGGCTTGGGTGTGGCCGGTTTAAGCTATGGAGCCGTTTCTGCCTCCTGGGATGAGGAAACATTGGGTAGCCCGTTGGGTTGGTCAGAATTTACAACAAATTTAGGGCGAATGACAGGGGCGTGGAAAGCAGCGCGGCAAGAAGCGCGGGATGCTGCAAAAAAATCCTGAGGTCGGGATATTGCTTTTTATTCTTCCGCTTCTTCAGCAACACGCTCCGTCCTTAGCTCACGGGCAAGCTGTAGAAGGTTCGTTGCACTAATAAATACTTGCTGAGTGGGATAGTTTTGCAGCACCTCTAGCAGGGTAATTTGCCGATCGCCCTCAGCCGCCAGAACGATCGCCGATCGCAAGGCCTGGATATTTGCTTGCTGGGAAGGCGTGTGTACCACTTGAGTAATTTCAGAGAGTAAATACTCGCCACCTTCAGAGTTAAACACATCGTCCAGCAGGTTGTGGTCAACGGTAAATTCAGTAGTCAGAATCGTCCGCAGAACGCTGGGTTCCAAGTTTGCCAGACCCAGGTAAAACTTGAGACCATTAGAAGCCTCCCCCGTTTGGGCAAGGGTTTCCAGGTCTGTAAGGGCGATCGAAGCCTGGAACATGCCGTAGGTGAGGATGAGTTCCTCCGCAGCAAGAACCGGACGCGGCAAGGGGATCAGGCTGGCTAAGCTTAAAAACGCAGTACCTGTCAGGACGGCAAGCATACGCCCTGAGAAAAGAAAAATCTTCATCGTCAAGAAACATCAAGAAAGTTGGCTGAATTTTTTATCTCTACTTAGAATCGCTAAGCGGGGTAGAGGTTCTGCAAATGGCGCAGTCTAACAGGGAACAGCCAAAGCGATCGTTTAATGAAATAAAGCCCTGGCGTTTTATCTTATCGCGTACAGGTTTATTTTTCAGTGTTTTGAGTGGTTCTATTTTGCTGGGCAGCGTGACTGGGGTCAATTGGGGCAGAATGTATGCTCAGGAACAGCTCACTCCCCAAATTGCCCAACTCCTCAGCGAAACGATCGATCGTCCTGTGAGGTTAGGCTCTGTAGAGCGAGTATCACCAATCAGCCTTCGGTTGGGAGCGTCTGCCATCCCCGCCACTGAAACCGATCGCGATCAGGTTCAGATTGAGGCGATCGAGGTGGGTTTTAATATGCGAGATCTGCTGTCTCAGCGCAAGGTGAAGTTGGTTGTGACTTTGGTGCAGCCGACGATTTTTTTGGATCAAGATGAGGCAGGAAATTGGCTGAATACTGCTATTCGCTTAAACGGCGAAGACTCAGTTGAAGTGCAGCAAATTCGGGTGCGGAATGCCACAGTGGAACTCTTGCCTCAAGCCAAGCCCATGCGATCGTTGGTCAACAACCCTGAAGCCCAGGGGATTCCGATCGCCCCTCGTCCTGTGAGATTTCAGCAGGTGAACCTGAATCTGACCCTGCCTAATACAGAATCGCAAATTAGCTTTGCCTTAAGGGGAAGGGATGAGGCGGGCGGCAATCTGCGGGTTCGAGGTGAAGCAAATTTGGAGCAGGAAACGGCGATCGTTCAGGTTCGCTCTAAACGGTTAGCGGTGATGGCCTTAAATCCTTTCCTTCCGCCTACCGCACGGCTGGATGCAGGGACGCTGACCAGCAACCTTCAGGTGCAAACCCAGCCAGACGCAGATCCATCTTTTCAGGGAACTGCTAAATTTCATCAAGTTGCGGCGCAAGTGCGAAAAGAGCCAAATCTGTTTACTCAGGTGAATGGACAGTTGCGCTTCCAGGGACGGCAGATCACGGTCGAACACGCGAACCTCTTCTATGGACAAATTCCCTTTGAGCAGGTTGCGGGAACGATTCATTTTGAGGATGGCTTGGATCTTCATGCCAAAATCGATGCGGCAGGCGTGACTGAGGCACTGCAAACCTTTAGGCTGGATGTCCCATTTGCTGTGGCAGGAACGCTACGAACAGAAGATTTACGAGTGTCTGGCCCCCTCGAAGGGGCTATTTTTTCGGGAACGGTGCAACACAATGAATTGATTCAAGCCGATCGCCTCCAATCTGCCTTCCAGGGTCGCTTTACGTTTAATACAGACACCGATCGCCTTTCTTTTCACGAACTCCGGTTTACGCCAACCATTGGTGGACAGATTCGGGCAACGGGTGAGGCGATTTTGGGGGAAGCAGCAAAGGGAGAACCGGACGATATTGACCTTTGGGTAGAGGTGGAGGATCTTTCAGGAGACAAAATTGCCCAGCTTTATGATGCTGCACTTCCCGCCGCGATCGGTTCTTTCAATGCCAAAGCCAAGGTAGAGGTTTTTGATGAAATTCCTGCCATTCAAGGCGATTGGCAACTGGTTCAGGGAGATTTTCCGGCTCAAGGAAAAATTACCCTTACTGATGAAACTTTGCAATTCCACGACACCCAAATTGAAGTGGGTGCAGGCGTTGTGGCAGTCAAGGGCGAACTAGCACAGGGACGCTGGCAGCTTTCGGCAGAAAGTCGAGATTTGCCCTCTGGTCTTGGTAGGAGTAAAGCCGATCGACTGGAAGGGACAGCGCAGCTTACCGGAGAACTCGATCGCCCAATCGAATCGGCTGAGGGAATCGTTCAGGCCCAAATTCACTCTGAAGCGGGAACGGTTCGGGCTGAGGGGCAACTTGCCCAAGGGGAATGGCAAGCTTTCCTTCAAAGCGATCGGTTGGCTTTGACGAATTTATCTCCTGAATTGCCAGGAGCCTTAACGGGAGAGGTCAAGCTAGCCGGATCACTGGCAAATTTTGATCCTCAAACCCTTCAGGCAGAGGGGCGGCTTCAGCTTTCCGAGGGCATTTCCGCGCAGGTGGCAGTCCTCAATCAGCCTTTAGAAACTGCTTTCCACTGGAATGCAGGCAAACTACACCTTCATCAGCTTTCAATGGCGGGACTGGAAGCAGACGGCTGGATTGCCACCCCCTTTAAGGGACGATTGCCCCAGGTTGGCGAAATGGCCTTGAATGTGAAGCTGCAAGACTATGACCTGTCTGCCCTTCCCCTGGAAACGCCCATTCCCATTCAGGGCACCGCAAATTTTCAGGGCCGCATCACAGGAACACCCACGGTTCCCCACCTGGATGGAACGCTGCATTTACAGCACTTTGCCCTGAATCAGTTTCCCCTTGAACCCGATTTGCATGGCAATCTCACAGTGACAGAGGATCGCCGTGTGTCGCTCAACCTGACAGGAAACCGCGATCGAATTGCCCTGGTTTTAGATGAGCAGCACCGCCTGGAAACCTTCTCCGTAAAGCTGGATCAGGCTACGGCCCAGGTGATTTCGGCTCCCGAAACGTCGCCTGATGAGTATCATCTGATTGCTAATTTAGAAAACTTTCCCCTGGAAACCCTCAACCTTTCCCCGATCGCGGCTTTAGGAACCCTGAGTGGGATACTGTCAGGACGGTTCGCCCTCGATCTGACGGATTTTGCCAAGCCAAATGTTGTGGGGGAAATTGCGATCGATCGTCCTGCCTTGGGGATGCTCAATGCGAATGCTCAGCCAAACCGAGAAAACGATCGCTTTGTGGGAACGGTGCAGTATGGCAATGGCACCCTTGCCCTTACCCAAGGAACCCTTTCTCTGGGGGCAGGACAATATCACCTATCCAGCCATCTCCAACTGTCCAACCGCCCCACCACCCCCCCCGAATTCACAGCCCAACTCACCACCACTACCGGAACCCTCCAAGACC
>PVWD01000091.1 GCA_003003615.1 filamentous cyanobacterium CCP2
ACATTGGAGCAGCCGGAATCAGGAAGTTTTCTAAATATTTTCGTTAATTCTCCCCTTGGCATTCTAGTGCCTTTGCAAGGAGTGACGATTTTGGCATTCTGTGTTTGGTTGGCAGGGGCGCAATGGTTCATCCTCCGTCGCTACGTGCGATCGTCTTTATGGTGGTTGATTACGCCTCTGATGAGTATGCTGTTAACGTGGTTGATCCTGTTGATTGCGTTGGTGTTTTATGCAGTTGTAGGGGGACAGTTTTTATCCGATCGGGTGTTGTTTCCAGGAATGTTGGGAGCAGTTCAGGCTTTAATATTGTGTCGTTTTCATGATCAGGAAACAGTTCTTTCGGAACAGGAAGTCCTGGAGTATGAGGAGGAATGGACAGAGAAAGCATCCTTACCTTTCTGGGGATTGTCCTGCATCGCATTATTTAGCGTCGTGCTATTGAGTATTTCCATGCAGGGATTTCTATCCTGGTTTGGGGTTTGAGTGCCCTATCTTATGGGATGGGGATCTTGTTGGGTATATCCCATTTTTGCTTTTGCCTTACAAATCTCTGGCTGGCAGGCAAGATGCCTGCGCTACGGAAATCGATCCATTTATATCAATGGGATGCTTCCCGTCTTGTTCTTGTGGGATGGGCACCTTACCCTTCCTACACCGATTCGATCGAAATAATGGCGAAGATCGCCACGATCGATATCATTCCAAATAAAATCACTGAACTAGCCATGATTAAGAATAAATCTGAGAAACGTTCAGCGCGATATAAATAATCTTCCCGCTCCAGGTATCGAATTGTTCTGTAATAGGTAATCACCGCCATTCCCAACATAAATAACCCAAAACCGATCGCCCCCAAACCAATCGCTTCCGAGACGAGTTCATTCACAATCGGCGCATTTTGAGGGAACGTTTCGCTGATGGCATTAAAGATACGTTCAAAGGCAATGCCGAATCCGATGAGAGCGATCGAATTTTGAATCCAGCTTGTAATCGTGCGTTCGGCGGCGGCCCGGTTGCGCTCTTTGGCTAACTCATTGGTGAGGTTAATCGGGCGATCGGGTGGCAGAGACATGGGGCAGGTTTGAATTTGAAATTATTTTTTTAGAGAAGGTGGGTATTGGAAAAAGATGAGTATTGGCAAAAGATGAGTATTGGCAAAAGGTGGACAATGCCCTACTAAAAAATTGCTCTGAGGAGAATTCCGATGAAGGCGTAAATGCCAATGCAGCCTAGGGCGATCGCTACGATTACGCCGAGGGAAGGACGAGATTTATAAATGTAAATTTCGTTGCGCTGAAGGCGACGTAATTCTTGTTGATGTTGAATAACCGCCATGATCATGGCATAGGTTCCCAAGGCAACAAACGCTAACCCCAGAATGCGGGAAAACCGGACAGGATTGATGGTTTCATCAATTTGTAAATCCCGAATTGCAGTGATAATACTTTCAATCCCGAAGCCAAAACTAATTAGAGCCAGGCAGGTACGAACCCATGCCATTAGAGTGCGCTCGGCGGCAGCGCGGTTTCGTTCTTTAGCCAATTCAGCTTGAATGTTGGGCGGGTTGCTCATGGTGAGGTGGGTTGGTTTCCACTCGAAAAGTATAGGTGATCACGGCGGCGATCAAACAGGAAATGGCTAATAGGAGCAGTAAAGACAAGGTGCCGATCGCCTGCTGAACAAGGGGGAGGGCAAAGGCTCCCAAAACGGCTCCTGCTTTGGCAAAGGCAGCGGCAAATCCGGCTCCGCTAGCACGAATGGACGTGGGGAATACTTCCCCTGAGAGCAAAAATGTGGTGGCGTTTGGGCCAGCATTCATTGTGAGATTGAAAATGAAAAATCCGGCAAACACCAGAGGAATCGTCCAACCGGCTTCCTGGAGGCTGGAAATGGCTAGAACACTCAGTCCGATCGCCATGCCCACAAATCCAGCAATCTGAAGCCGAATTCGCCCCACCCGATCGATGAACAGCACTGCCATCAGAAACCCCAGAATTAAGAACACATCCACGATCGCCGCACCTTTTGCCGATGCCATTTCCTTCATCATAAAGTTTGCTTCGCTGGCAAAGGCAAGGGTGCCAATAATTGCCGGAGTAAAAATGCCGATGCCGTAGGTGGCAATGTCTTGCAGGAACCAGGGAACCGAGGCAAAAATTGTATTGCGACGATACTGGGATGAGAACAGGGCACCGTAGGGCAGGCTGGGTTCTTCCTCTGGCGGATCAGTTTCAGGCGTGAGGGCGATCGGTTCATCTAGCAAAATCGAGGCGGCTTTGGAGGCTTCATCATAATTCCCTTTAGCAATGTAGTAGCGCGGGCTTTCCAGCAGAAAACTAAACCGCAACATCGCCACACCGATCGCCAAAATTAGCCCCACTCCCAGCATCCACCGCCAAGCGTAGCCGATCGCCATTTGGGACGAATCCGGGTAAAACGTTTGAAAGAAATGAATGACCGTTAGCCCAGTCATCGCCCCCAGCAGGGCCCCAACCGCCTGAAAGGTAAATGCCCCAATCACCATGCGACCCCGCAACCGAGCCGGAACATTCTCAGTAATGTAGGCCACGCTAATCGGATAATCTGCCCCAATGCCAATGCCCACCAGAAACCGGAAAGCAATCAACGAAGCTGCATTCCAGGCAAAGGCCGTTCCCGCTGTTGCAATCACAAAAATCGCCACATCAACTAACAGCATTTTCTGTCGTCCCACGCGATCGGTAATGGGGCCAAGGGTGAGTGATCCCACCAATGATCCGGCAATGGCCGCCACTGCTACCGCCCCGATCGCCGCTGAGCCTAAATGAAAATCTCGCTGAAGAAAGGGGAGAGCCACACCGATGATAAAAAAATCAAACCCATCCAGGGCAATCAATCCGGCTGACAACGCCCAAAGAAACCACATCGGGCGGGTAATCTCTGAAGCATCGAGTCGCTGAGTAAACGATCGCCCATCCATCACCTCTGAGGTTGCCACTGTCATCTCCCATGTCCTTAAATGCACTACAGGTCTTTAGAAACTGTAGCGATTTACAGACCCCTTGCAGCCTACCCCGGTAAGTAGATTTTTATGACACTCCAAAATTTCTACAAATCTTGTGGGGTGGGTATCTTGCCCGCCCCTGTGATTTCCCCACTCTCAACAAAGGCTACCGCACCGAAAATGCCTCACTTAACTGCCGCACCACTGGTTCCAAAATAAACGCCAAAATTGATTTCTGACGAGTCACAATTTCGCCCGTCGCCGCCATCCCTGGTGTCAGGTTTGTTGTGTTGCCGTTGGGTAAGTCGATCGTTTGGCGATGCAGCTTTACCCGTGTGGGAAAGACCAGACCTAACTGCTCATCGGTAATGGCATTGGGGCTAATTTCGATCACTTCTCCTTCAACCGTGCCGAACTCCTGGAATGGGAAAGTCGCAATTTTTACCTTAGTTCGCATTCCCACCGTCACAAAACCAATATCCCGGTTCAACACATTTACTTCCAGAATAATTTCTTCATCGGCAGGTAAGATGGACAGCAACTCTTCCCCCGACTGCACTGGGCCAGTGGTGGCTTGAACGTTGTAAACCGTACCGCTAATCGGAGCTTTGACGACTTCCAGTTCTTGCTGCCGTCTCGACTCAACAATCTGACCTTCGATCGTCGCTAATTCCTCACGACGTTGGTTCAGCCTCGCAATAATTTCACTCTGCCGTTCAGAAGCAAGTCGTTGTGCCGTTGTTTGAGATCCACTATAGGATTGCTCTGCCTGACGAATCGTTTGTAATTGTGCTTGAATATCTCGTTCTAAGGAGTATACTTCATCTCGCGCTCTAGTTAAATTATCGGTGACTTCTAAATAGGCAAAATGAGAAATTGCACCATCTTGTCTTAGTTCATTAATGCGTGCAGCTCTTTCTTCGGCAGTAGATTGAATTAATCTGGCACTTGCTAAGTTCTCTTGTAATCGTGCTAAACGAACTTTAGCTTCATCAATGACGGCTAATTGTTGGTTCGCTTCAGCGATCGCCGCAGTTTGTCTAGATTCATAATCCTGTAGCCGAACAGCAAGTAACTGATCCTGCAACGCAACTCCTGTGCTTCCGGCTCCAATGCGCTCTGCCTCTAACCGAGCAATGTCTTCTCGAATCAACTGAGCAGAGTTTTCCAAGCGTTCAATTTCCGCCTGAGTAATTGCCGGATCGCGCTCTACTAAAACGGTTCCCGCTTCAACCCGATCGCCCTCTTTGACATGCACCGTTTGAATGGTTCCCACACCGAGCGATCGAACCGGGCGCATTTGCTCAGAGGGTGCTAATTGTCCTGAAGCAACGGCAACTTCATCTACTTTACTAAAATGGGCCCAGGTTAAAGAACCAAATAATAAGACACTTATGCCAAATCCTAATAATCGGGTATAAAAGGGCGGTAATTCTTTAACTGATTTTCCTAATTCATAGGAAAGAAACTCATGTTCACTATTTAACTGCTGTCTCGTTTGCCGCGCATGAATTGCCGCAGGCACAGATGACATTTGGTGTGGTTGCTGCATGGTTTAATACCTCGGTGAGTGAATTTTGGATCTTGGATTGTTTGATTTCAATTCCTGGGCAGAGTGGACAGTGCCCACCCTGATGAGACTAGGGGGGATTTAAATATAGTTTGCGATCGGCTGAGACTTGAACTCTTGTGGGGTGGGCATCTTGCCTGCCCAGTCAACAAAGCAGAGCCACCGCACAAGTCATTGAATTCACTATCCTAATCACCTGAAACGCGCTGTTTTTGGTAGAGCGACCAGTACAGCCCCTGTTGCCGCATCAATTCTTCATGGCTGCCCTGCTCAACCAAAACGCCCTTATCCATCACCAGAATCAAATCAGCCCGTTTCAGTGGCTCAAAGCGGTGAGTGATCATAAATACAGTACGCCCATTAGCAACCCGCTGGATGTTCCGCAGCACCGTTTGCTCTGTTTCACTGTCCAGCGCACTCGTTGCTTCATCCAGAATTAGCAGGGGCGACTGGGTGAGAAACAGGCGAGAAAGCGCAACCCGCTGCCTTTGTCCACCAGAGAGAGCCGTTCCCCGTTCGCCCACATTCGTTTCAAAGCCCTGAGGCAATTCGCTAATGAAGTCATAGGCTGCTGCGTTCTGCGCCGCTTCGACCACCTGCTCCGCTGTAATATCTGGATTGCCCAGCGTAATGTTTTCCAGCACCGAACTGTTGAACAGAAAGTCATCCTGCAACACCACCGAAATTTGCTGCCGGAGTGAACTGAGATCAGCACTTTTCACATCAAAGTTATCAATTAGAATGCGACCCGATTCTGGCTGATACAAGCCTTGCAATAACTTAGACAGCGTACTCTTACCCGAACCACTCCGTCCTACGATGCCAACTAACATTCCTGGCTTAATATCAAACGACACGCCGCGCAGAATTGGTTCAGAACTATTTTGATAACGGAAAAACACCTGATCAAAGACAACATGACCTTTAAGGGAAGGCAAAACTAATCCACTTCCCGCTTCAGCTTCCGGTGCAACATTGAGAATGTCTCCCAGACGAGTCACAGATAGTAAAACCTGTTGAAAATCTTGCCAGAGTCGCACCAACCGCAGAATTGGCCCTGTCACCCGTCCGGACAACATTTGGAAGGCAACTAACTGCCCAACCGTGAGTTCTTGCCGAATTGCCAAGTGTGCCCCTACCCCCAAAATCAGCAGATAGGAAATGCTGGTGAGAAAGTCGCCAATGTGGCTGCTGATGTTGGAAATCGTAGCAGCGCGAAAATCAGTGCGAACATAGCGGGCAAACAGTCCTTCCCAGCGTTCTCTGGCGACTCGCTCTGTGGCGTGGGCTTTGACTGCATGAATGCCCGTGATGGTTTCCACTAGAAACGATTGGCTATCCGCATTACGGTTAAACGATTCATTTAACCAGCGACGGAGAACAGGGGTTGTAGTCAGGATCAGCAGGCTAAAGAGAGGAATGACGGCGATCGCCACTCCGGTTAATGTCACGTTGTAGTAGAGCATCAGGACAAGATACACCACCACAAACACCGCATCCAAAATTACCGTTAATGCCGTTCCTGTCAGGAATTGGCGAATATTTTCCATTTCCTGCACCCTTGCCACCGTATCGCCCACCCGACGCGCCTCGAAGTAGGACAGGGGAAGCTGCATCAGATGGCGAAAAACCTGAGCGGAAAGGCTGAGATCTAACCGACGGGCTGTGTGAGTGAAGGTAAATAGCCGCAGGATGCCCAGCAGCCCTTCAAAGATGGCGACGCTGAAAAGGGCGATCAGCATCACGTTAAGGGTAGAAATGCTACCTTGCACCATCGCCTTATCGATAATCACCTGAGTAAAAATGGGAGTGCCTAACCCCAATAGTTGCAGTGTCAGCGAGGCAAGCAGCACTTCACTTAACAGCTTGCGGTATCGCCAGATGGAAGGCAGAAACCAGCTTAAATTAAAGGTTTCCTGCTTCTGTAGGGGTTCAACCTGCCAGAGCTGTCCATCCCAATATTGTTCAAACGTTGCCTTGGGGATGCGCTCGCAGGTTTGTTTCACGCCTGCGGGGTCAGCAATAATTGCCAGATTTCCCTGAATTTCGTAGAGAATTACCCACTGATCCGGCTGTAATTGCAGTAGGGCAGGAAACTGTACCTGATGTAAATCCTTCCAGCTTAAGCGCAATCGTCGTAAGTGGAGTCCTAACTTTTCGGCTGCATCTACCACATGCTTTGGACGCTGCCCCCGAACCTGCCGCTGCACCCACTCTAAGCGCGTCGCAATTTGCAAATACTGACACGCCATGGTCAAGCAAGCAGATGCCGTATTCAGGCTGGCGACAAAGGGATAGCCCGTAACATTTTGCGTGACGGTAATTTGGGTTTGATGGCGCGATCGGCTCTGCATCCAGAATTGCTCTAATTCGGGGTTCATTGCCTGTTGCCAGAGATCTGCATTCCAGCGCACCACGATCACTTCTTGGCTGGAAGCCACCGCCTTAAAGTTGCCGAACAATTCTAAAAGATCACCAAACCACTCGCCCGCCTTCAGGGTAGCCAATGACTTATCCATCCCCTCTTCTCGCAAGCGAACCTTACCTGACACGATCAGAAACTGATCTCCTGATTGCTCAGTAGACCAAATGCGATCGCCTAACTGATAACGGCAAACCTGTGCTTGATGCTTAAATTGAACCTGCTGCGGAGGAGTGAGTAGATTCAGCGGTGAATTCTCCCAGGATAAATTTGTAAGAATTTTGGCATCCTGAATTGAAGAAACCGAGCCAGTATCACTTGGAATTCGTTGACTAACCATAATTTGAGATAAGTGAAGGTGAACAGGTGAAGAATATGCAGATTTAACAGAATGGAATTAACTGTAGTAGCGGTTCTCTATCCATTGGCGAACGTTCTGCTCAGAGTCAAAGTATGATGTTTGCTCTGTTATGGGATCGTAAACTTTCCAGGATGCAGTGCCTTGGCGATTGATCGTTTGATGAATTTTAGGTTCGTTCCTACGCACTAATTGATTAACTAAAAATCGGCTCGCTTGACCTATCCACGTCCATACTTTGAACATTCTGCTCTCGCTTTGGGCAGAATAAAGCGAGTTTTCCAATGGATCGGAATGCCGTACATACGACATAACACATACTCCTTATGGTGATGAATTGCTAAAAAATTTATCGTTTCCCGCTTTTATTTGGCAGATTGAAATGAACCTGCAAGAAGCGTTCTTATGTATTACAAGGTTTTAATCCCAAAACCTTCTACATTTAACAGAGTAAGTGGATTCCCTCTCTTTGTCGTTACAGGAAACCTCTGGAGTTTGGTACGGTGAACCTCTGAAAAGTACAGGTTCGTCCTCTAGCATTTGAGGGGCAAGTAAGAAAGAATGCGCTATTCTTTGATTAATCAATATTGGAAAGTTGTGGTTCTGGGTGGCGAGTGCAAGACAAAGGTGACACAGCCTTAGCATGATAGAAGTATGGTCGCTTCACCCGATCGGAGTAGTCAAACTTCTGGAAAAGTCTTGAGATTGAAACCGCTAATAGCAGGGAAAACGCACCTTTCCTAGCAGCATTGCAGTAGTCAGGATTGAGCTACGGGTTAGAGCATAATGGCCCTGTTGTGATTTTGGAAAAGCTTCGGCTTCTGTAATCTGAATTATTTCACGGTCATCACGCTCTTTACTGCGACGACCCGAAACCGAAATATCAAATAGCTTAGAGTTACAGCAATTAAACATACAAATCTTCTCCCGTTGATTGTTTAGGTGTTGACTAAAACCTGGCACATGAACAATACAATTTTTCACTTAGATATGGGGAGCGATCGAGCATTTGCCCCCGAACTCGATCGCCATTTCTACAATAAACAGGTAATAAGAATTTGTCGTTACATAAAATCTCTGGTCTTTCTCAACCAGAACCTCAGAAAAATACCGATCGCGTTCTAAATTGATTTCAGTAATCTCAGTTTTTGCTGCTGTATGACTAAACTGTAATGCTTAAAAGTAGCGATAGCTGTATCTGGCATAGGTCAATTAAGTATATCAAAGTAGTAGCTATTACAGTTTTTGTAGCGTTGTGTACTCAGGGCAAACGCTCTATTTGTTGTCTCAATGAACTGTTCTCACGGTAATAGTTATGGATCAATTTTTACCGATCGCTTATCTTAAAAATCAATTCATCCCATTTGCTGAGGCAAAGATTTCGATCGCAACACATGGATTGCATTATGGAACGGGGGCAGTTGGCGGTTTGCGTGGCATGCCTAATCCACAAAATCCGCAAGAAATTTTGCTGTTTCGTTTGGAGCGACACTGCCAACGGCTCAGTCATAGTGCCAAGTTTTTACACTATGAGCTATCTGCTTCCCAGATTAAATCTGTAATTGTTAAATTGATTCAGCAAAATTGCCCGACTGAACCGTTTTATATTCGCCCTTTAGTCTATACATCAGGGTTAGGGATTGCACCAAGATTGCATCACGTTGAAAAAGATTTGTTAATGTATGGAATGCTACTTGGGGATTATCTGCCATCAGAGGGCATTCGTTGCCGAATTAGCTCATGGTATCGTCAGTCAGATGTGAGCCAGCCCCTACGAGGAAAGCTTACCGCCAGCTACATTGTTTCAGCACTTGCAAAAACAGAGGCAGTTGAGGCGGGGGTTGATGAAGCCATTTTGATGAATGCTCAGGGAAAGGTTAGTGAAGCCTCCGGAATGAATTTGTTTGCGGTTAGGGACGGAAAGCTGATTACGCCTGGAGTTGAGCAAGATATTTTAGAAGGAATTACCAGAGATAGCATTTTGACATTGGCAAAAGATTTAGGCATTCCAACGATTGAACGAGCAATAGACAAATCAGAACTCTTTATTGCCGATGAAGTGTTTTTGTGTGGAACAGCAGCCCGAATTGCACCAGTCACGCAAATTGAGGCTTATCGGCTTCCTTCGCATCATCCAATCTCCGATCGCCTGAAAGAAAAGCTAACTGCCATCACGGAAAAGCGAGATGCAAATTATCAACATTGGGTAGATAGTATCTATCTGCATTGAACCACTCAACTTTTCCTGTTCAAAAAACCTGAAAATCCCTGAGATTGTTCAAGAAAAAACCTGAGATTTCCTGTAACGACAAAGTTAGAGCAACGCTTTACTTTAAAGATATTGCAATCAGGAATATTGCGATCGAGCTTTGAATCATTGATAAGCAATCTGAATTACTTCACGAAAGGAGCGCAAGCAACATGAAGCGTTATCTGTTTAGTTTTGTTTTAGCTGCTAGTTTGAGCTTATTAGCAACCTCATCCAAGGCAGCCGAGATTTCCGAATTAAGATATACCCAAACAACAAACCATAATGACGATAAAGTAGCGATCGTACTAGGCTTTCTGTTAGTTTCAGGAGTTATTATTAGTGCCTCTAGCAATAAAATTCACCAACAATATAACCGATGGCTTATGGTCAAAAGAATCAATCAAATTATTGCCCTAGAACGAGCCTTACAGAAAGCTTCATGTGATTCCCATTAAGCCGATCGCGATAGAGCAATTAAGCTTAGATGGGTAATGAGTAATAAACGATCGGTGATGGTAAGCGCAACATGGTAAGCGCAACAGGAGTAATTTTCATCTCTACTACGCCCAATCCTATCTATCACCCATCACCCATTACCCATTACCCATTACCCATTACCCACTACCTATTACCCACTGAACTTTGACAAAACATCCTAACAGGATGCCTTATCGCCCACTTCTAATGGCGTTTGTGGAGCAGCCAAATGAACCTTATCAGGCTGAAGCATCATCTGGAGAACCTGCATAACAATTTTGGGGCGCATTAGAGCTGAAGGAGAGTGAACCATGTGAATGACTTCCGCAAAAGTTTGGTAGACATCTCCATCAAATAGGGCCAGCTTGGCAACCTGATCCATATAGCCATGCATCAATCGCGTCATTAGATTTGGCTTTCCGCCTTCAGTTCCCTCCCACCGAAAGTCTTCACTCGTTGCCATGAGCCAAGGATCTTTCAACATTTGGGCTAGCTTCCTTTGAAACTTCTGGCTAAAACCAACTCGATCGCGCTGATAATCTTTCAACATTCGATCGAGCAACTGCACACTCAATGCAGCAGTTGACATTCCCTGACCGTAAATTGGATTAAAGCTACAGACCGCATCTCCCAAAACCACAATGCCCTCAGGAAAACGATCGAGGGTTTCATAATGTCGCCAGCAATTGTCTGTGCGGTGATAGGGATAAATCGGTGAAATGGGTTTAGCATCCTTAATGGCTTCGTAAATCATCGGGCTGCGGAGACTGCGAGCGAATTCTAAAAAGCCTGCATCATCCGTCGGAGGATAATCATGGTTTACCCCAGAGAGCGTCAAGAGCAACCGATCGCCCTCCAATGCAAACAGCATTCCGCCTCGCTTCATTTCTGGTGGCTTCGCCATAATTGCCAAAAGTTTCCACTTGGCTTCAAAACCTGTGGGACGTTCATACCACCGGGATGCATAGCCCAAAAATGAATTGATTGCTGTTTCGGTTGGTGCGGTGTGACCTGTCTGTTGTAGCCATTTAGGTAGAAGCGAATTACGCCCACTTGTATCCACAACCAAATTGGCTTTCAGTTGCGTTTCAGGCCCATCTTGCTGATGAATCGCCACACCTGTCACCTTAGAACCCGCCTCATCCGTTAACAACCGATCGATCTGGCAATGTTCCAAGAGGGTAAAATTTTGGCTTGCCATTAATCGTTGCCGTACCATCCATTCCAACTGAATGCGGCTGCAAATATGGGTTTTTAAGTGAGACTTAAACTGAGGCAACCACCCCCAAATGCTTAGCCAAGTACATTCTTGTCCCCAGTCAATTTGAGGGATATTTGCAGCAGTCATTTCGTCATGAATGCCTGGAAATAATTGTTCTATGATTTGGTAGCCTGTGAACAAGAGAACATGTCCGTGTTTAGCTTGGGGAACCCCTCGGCGAAAGTCTGGTTCACTGGGTAAAGTATCTCGTTCAATCAACGTAACATGTTGAAAATGACTCAGTAAGGCTTTAGCGGCCATTAATCCAGCCATTCCTGCACCAAGCACGATCGCATGTTGGGCAGTTGTTCCATTCAGTTCTTGATTCCGTTCAGGCATAAAACACACCTCAGCCAGATAAGTGATCAGGATACCAAATCCTTCTCCATGACAAAATTACGAAATTCAACACCTTGGCGTTCCACGGTTTGAGGTTGCACAATCCGAAAGCCTCGATGCTGAAAAAAGGGCTGTGCTGTAATGCTAACTTCTGAATAAACTCGATCGAGTCCAAGCGATTGGGCAACCTGCTCAAGGTGGTTGAGCAACAGCGTCCCTACCCCCTTACCTTGATAGTGGCTGTGGCAGAAAAGCATACCAATATATCCACCCTCATGCAGGCTAGCGAATCCAACGACCTGAGTTTCTTCTTCTACCACGTAAACGCCACCTGATTGAACACGAGACTGCCAAAGCTGCTCGTCTGTCACAGCCGAAGACCAGACATCAATTTGCTTTGGAGAGTAATCTCGGCAATTTACCCGCCGCACAGTGTTGTAAAACAGAGTTTTTAGTGCGTCAGTATCCGATGATAGAGCAGGTCTAACTTTCATATTGATCCTTAAAGAATAAAAACAGTTATTTTTTAGAGCAATCAACATGAACGAATTAGCACTAATGAGTAATTTCATGCTGAAGCAGTTCAATTCCGTAAAGGGTTCAAACAAAATCCCTCATTTTTTGAATCGAGAGACAATTCATGGTTAAATCGCTTATGATGATTGCTCTGTTACAGATTGACATCAGGTTGATTAACAAAAGCTGCGAAAGACAAATTGTTCAGAGCCTAACGGTGATAAAGCTTAGTTTGCCATTTTCCTGGCAATTGCCCATATTTCACCCGATCGCAGGATGTCTACATTTCTATCCGTCCATCGGTTTGCTAGTTTTTTGCTAAGAGGGTGTTGCTCCGTCACCTGGTTCTTTGCACCAGCCTGTAATGAAGACGTTTCACTGAAGTAAGACGGCATCGTTGCTAAATAAAGTCCACCCGTTATCACTAATCCATCTCGAAGATATTCCCAAATGCTGCGTTTCATATTCATTTCCTCCCCGTGTCATCTTCCAATCAAATGGTTGTCTATGTTATTGATGCATTATCCGAACTTATATTTATAACCATATCCGTTACCATTGAATTTGTCGTTACAGATAATCTCTGGATCTACAGGAATCTGTATCCTGACTTACCTCAGAAAACCTCAGTTTCTTTCCATTGCCCTACTATTTTTCTTCCTGCAATCAATCTCTCCAGAGATAGTAGAGATGCCAAAATAATGCACCTAATGTTGAGATAGCACGTCTTCTGTCTTTACATTGATTTTCTAGGAAGTTGCATTACTAATGAGTGATACCTACGATTTTTTGGTGATTGGAGCAGGATCGGGTGGTTTGGCTGCTGCAAAACGGGCTACCCAATATGGAGCAAATGTGGCGATCGTTGAGCAAGAACATTTAGGGGGAACCTGCGTCAATCGGGGCTGTGTGCCGAAAAAGCTCATGGTTTATGCAGCTGATGTCGCCCACCAGATGCAGTTAGCCAAAACCTACGGCTGGCAAATTCAGCAGCAGGGGTTTGATTGGCAAGCTTTTAAGCAAGCGAGAGATCAGGAAATAGAACGGCTCCGCCAAGTTCAGCAAACCGCACTGCAAAAAGCTGGCGTTGAACAAATTCAAGGACATGCCTGTTTTGTTGATGCCCATACTGTTCGGGTAGGGGAGCGATCGATTAATGCAGAGACAATTCTGATTGCTGTCGGTGGGCAACCAATTCAGCCTGATCTACCCGGCATTGAACACACCATTACTTCCCGCGAAATTTTTCATTTAGCAACACTCCCCAACCGACTAGCCATCATCGGAGCTGGTTATGTTGGGGTTGAATTTGCCAGCATGATGCAGAGCTTTGGCTGTGAAGTGACGCTGCTGAATCGGGAATCTTGTATTCTTCCTGGCTTTGATCAAGATTTAACGGGAACACTGCGAAAGCGTTTGCGCCAGCGAGGCATTAACAGCCTTTGCAACACAACGGCCAAAGCGATTCAGAAAAGCCCTAATGGATTAAAGCTAACCCTAACAGGAGATCACTCAGAAACGATCGTTGCAGATACTATCCTATGCGCTATTGGCCGATCGCCTAATTTAGAGAACTTGGGTCTAGACAAAGCAGGGATTAGATATAGCAAAAAAGCGATCGAAGTGGATGACTACAGCCGCACCAACCAACCCAATGTTTACGCGATCGGAGATTGTACAAATCGGCTTCCCCTGACACCTGTTGCTATTGCAGAAGGAAAAGCAGTTGCTGATATAGTATTTGGCAAACAGCCGCGCAAAATTGAATATGACTATGTGCCTTCAGCCGTTTTTGCCCGACCGGAAGCCGCCTCCGTGGGCATGACGGAAGCACAAGCAAATGAACGGTTTGGAACAGAAAATATTAAATGTGATTGCACAACATTTCATCCTATGCTTTACAGCTTTAGTGAATCGCCATCATCCATGCTGATGAAGTTTGTTATTCACCAAAAAACCGATCGCATTCTAGGTTTACATCTCGTTGGCGAACATGCCGCAGACATTATTCAAGGCTTCACTATATCCATCAAACAAGGCATTACCAGACAAGCAATCACTGATGCGATCGGGATTCATCCCACCTCTGCCGAAGAATTGTTTCATTCATTCTAGACATCCCAATCCATCACCTATACAAACACAAAAAATAGCGCACCCTCGATAAAGGTGCGCTAAAGTTGCAGTGATTAGCTAACTCTAGTTGTGAACGGAAACCATCTGACCAATAAACTGATTTATGACCTAGTATGCAACTTCGTTGGGTGCGCCGCGATAGATTAGATGCAGAATATGATGCACATTAGGCAAACGAACGGCACGGTGTAACCTAAATGAAGAGCCTCGATATTTCCCCGCGACGGGAACATCAGCAACTTCAGCTTGAACAGGTGTGTAATTGTAGTGGACACCACGATAAACCATTTCCATCGGTTTCGCCTCCAAATTGACTTCTTGACTGAGGCGCGTTCCTTCAAGGAGTTTCCTTTACTTCCGTCTCTGAGCTGGGTTATTTACTCAGATATTTACTCAGAGATGAACGTTTCTATAGTTTCAATGTACCTCGGCAAACCGATCGTCTCATCCTGCTTTAGGATCATCCACTTGGGGGATTTAGAAGGAAATTACGAGTAGGAGATGGGGAAAAGTAGGAAATTTTACGTTTATGGGAAATGGAAAAGGGCAAGTGGTTAAAAAATGTTAATTTTAGGAATGAAAGTGGTTGAATCGGTTGATAAATATGGGGTTAGTTCGGCGTATTTTTTCTATTCTCCTTGTCCTGTTCGTCTTTTTTGTCTTCGTAATGGTGCCTACGCCTGCGATGGCGGCTAGCTCGGCGGCAATTCGAGCCTTTGATGATGTTGAAGCGGCAACGAAGGATTTTTCGGGTCAAGTGCTACCACAAGCCGAATTTAGCAACGCCAGGCTGAGTGGAGCAAATTTTAGTGGGGCCGATCTGCGTGGAGCCGTATTTAATGGCGTTAACTTGACCAAGGCCAACTTCCGAGGAGCTAATCTGACCGATAGCATTGCTTACCTGAGCGATTTGGCTGAAGCCGATTTGCAGGATGCCATTCTGACCTCTGCGATGTTGCTCAAGTCCAACTTTAGGGGTGCCACAGTTACAGGAGCCGACTTCAGCGATGCCCTGCTCGATCGAACTCAGATCTTACAGTTGTGTCAGTCGGCAAGGGGGGTCAATCCAGTGACTGGGGTAGATACTCGCGAATCGCTAGGATGCCGCTAATGTGCTGAAATCTAGATCGGTCTATCACCTTTATCAATAGATGTAGCCCAAGTCTGCCAAGTTTGAAGTTTAGAGCAAGCCAACCGCCCCAGCCATCTATCTCCCCATCAGCAGGGTGAATATTAGACGTGATGATTTATCCTCAAAAGGAACCTGGTTTTTGCGGCGGATGGACTCACAATCATGACAGAACTCTGGGCAACCCTACAAAACGGTTGGCAGTGGCTCACCGAGTCCCTTACACCTTCCGTGTTTTCTGATCCGGTCACTGATCCAGTGGCCGTCTTTTTAATCATCATGGCGATCATGCTGGTCGCCCCTTTGTTGTTTGAGCGCATCCGATTACCCGGCATCGTTGGCCTAATTCTGGCAGGGGTGATTATCGGGCCGAATGGCTTTGGCGTTTTGGAAAGAGACAGTACGATCGTCCTTCTGGGTACAGTAGGTCTGCTGTTTCTCATGTTTATGGCAGGGCTAGAAACCAGCCTAGACGACTTAAAGTTTAACGCGGATAAGGCCGCCATTTTCGGGGTTGCCACCTTTGCGGTACCGATGGTTCTGGGAACCGTTGCCATGATGGGATTGGGCTACAGCTTTTTGGCTGCCATCCTAGTAGCATCGTGTTTTGCTTCCCATACGCTGCTGGCTCTGCCCGTTGCTACAAAACTTGGCATCATGCGGGTTCCTGCCGTTACTGCCACCCTAGGAGCCACCCTCATTACCAATATTTTTGCTCTCCTGGTTCTAGCGGTCGTGGTGCGGGCCCACCAGGGAGATCTCGACCTGGGCTTCTGGCTATTTTTGATCCCGGCTCTTACCATCTATACGATCGCGACCTTATGGGGTGTACCTGTTGTCGGGCGGTGGTTTTTTCGCAGGTTTGGCCATGATGAAGGTGCAGAATTTACTTTTGTTGTGGCAACCCTATTTGTGGTGTCCTATGCCGCAGAATTAATTGAAATTGAGCCAATTATTGGGGCATTTTTGGCAGGGATTGCCATCACCCAACTGATTCCCCAACTTAGCCCCCTGATGAACCGGATTCAGTTTATCGGGAACACCCTGTTTATCCCGTTTTTCCTAATTTCAGTCGGAATGCTGGTTGACCCACTGGTGCTGTTAGGTGATCCGCAGTCGCTGCTGGTGGCAGGAGTCATGGTGTTGGTGGCGATCGTGGCGAAGCTAGTTCCAGCCTGGGGTTCAGGAAAATTGTTTGGGTTTGATAAGTCTAGCATCATGGTGATGTTTGGCTTGTCTGTTGCCCAGGCCGCTTCAACGCTGGCTGCCATCACAGTGGCCTATCAGATTGAACTCGTCGATCAACTCACGGTCAACGGCACGATCGCCATGATTTTGGTCACTTGCATTGCTTCACCCTGGGTAACAGCCCGATGGGGCCCAAACATTAAAATGGGGGCAACAAAGCAAAATCAAAGCAAAAGCCAACCTGCAACAACGGGCAAAGGCTCTCCTGCTCGGTATCGCATTCTGGTTCCAGTTGCCAACCCCAACACAGAAGATAATCTCCTCCAATTGGCTCTGATTTTAGCCAAAACCTCTGGAGGTACCCTGCTGCCGCTACATGTATTAGATGATTCCCAGGGGCCAATTTCTCCAGAGAAAAAAGTCCAGCAAGACCAGCTATTGGCAACGGCTGAACGGGCAGCCAATGCGGCCGTGACTCCAGTAGAGCCGATCGGACGGGTGGATGGATCGATCGATCGGGGAATTGTGCGCGTGGCCCAAGAGCGAAATGCTAGCCTGGTTATCTGTGGCTGGAAGGGCTATTCCACCTATCAGGAAAACTTTTTTGGCAGTGTGCTGGATAGCGTTGTCCGCCGAGCCACAATTCCGGTTTTGGTGACGCGGTTTCCACAGCCGATCGAAACAATTCAGCGCATTTTGCTCGTCATTTCCGATGCCGACATCACTTCATCAACCATCCAACAGACGCTTTCTTTAGCTCAAACGCTGGCAACTGAATTTAAGGCAACACTGATTCTGATTCGCACCGCCTCTGATTCAATCTGGCGTTCTGCCAACAAAGGCGACGAATCTGTTTTAAACCTTAGCCCTGACGTTCCTGTACAGCGCATTCAAGGAAACCTGGTTCCGAAGGTGTCACGAATGCTGGAGATTAACGATTTATTGGTGATGACGGCAGGCAATCAGCCAGAGCGGTTTGGGGTTTCTGCATTGGGAGTTGCTCCAGAGGCGATCGCCCGTGCCAACGTGGACACATCTATGATGATCATCCATTATCCCACCCCATTCAAAAGTCAAGATGGTGGCTATGGCAACGGGTAGCTAGATAATGACCTGACTGGGCAGGCAAGATCCCTACTCCCTACTCCCCACTCCCCACTCCCCACTCACGCCAACTCCCGGCTAACAATGCGCCGAAGGATCTCTGTAACTTCAGCCGCGATTCGTGCATCCAGTTGGCGAGCTTCTTCGTTGGCATCATTTAGCCCTTTGGCTCCCAACAATGTTAGGGCGATCGTGTATTGAATGGCGGGTTTTCCGTGACGGCGAGGGCGTGTGTCTGCAAATTGCAGAAGGGCAACATAGGAAATTTCGGTGCGGTTGCGGGAACTGCTGCGCCCAAAACCCAGTTTAGAAAGAATGACCGGAGCCTGGATTACCGTATTCAAGCCCAGTCGATCGATCGCCACATCAATATACCGTGCGGTGTCCATGCCCATTGCTCTGACAACCGTTTCCAAGCTATCCCACTGGGCGGCCGGAAATCTTGCCCCCTGTGCTAAATGGTGATGCCAACCTAAAATTGAAATAATCCGGGTGAGGTCGTAGGCAGAAATAAAATTATTCCCAGTGTGGCTGGTGGCGCGATCGTTCAATACCACACTGCGGGAGGGCTGATGGTAAAGGTTGGGAGATTGAATCAACGGAGCCTCACCATAGCGACCACGAAACTCAATGCCAAAGTTGCCGGTCATTTGCTTTAACCAGCCTTCCAATTCCACTGGCGTTGAAAACTGCTTAAACATCGCTGCGATCGAATTAGAACTGCCGATCGCGTTGCCATAATTCACTAAGTCCACCGCCAGGTTATAAAATCCATAACCGCTGGCACTGCCCGCCGATCGCACCAAGCAATCTCTTACCTTTGCCGCAGGCTGTACCGCATTGGCTCGGCTCACAACGTTGAGTAAGGGAATGATTTTCGTCGTACTCCAATGCTGGATGCCCCGCAAGGGATCGCGCCCTCGCCAGTGAGCCTGCATTCTACCATCCACAATGCTGCCGACACAAAGACAAGCCTGTTGAATATCGCTATGCAGAAATTCCAGTCCGCCAATGATGGTTGGGCGTAATCCCGTTGCCGGATAAGGGCTAAAGGTGACAACTTGATTGCTGCCCACCAGCGTTACTTGGCTCCCTAAAGAGGCTAACTGGGTTCCGTCTGGCTTTTGGGTGAGGCGATCGGGATAGGCAGCCACCTGATCCCGGTAGGGCGAATTCTTAATGCCGCGATCGAGGAAAGCCAGCTTACTGGCATCAAACCCAGCTTCCTGACGCAAAAACTCACTGTAAACTTGCTGCCGGTCTTTGGCATACGCCATGATAAATTCAACCGGATCTGCATTCAGCAACGATCGAGCAAATGATTCATCCAACACGCCCGTCTGCATGTTGGGCAAGCCATAGAAACTGCAAAACGTGGTCAGGGCTTTTTCCGTTTCCCAATTGTACTCACCGTTAATTTTGTTTCCTGGATAGAGCCGAAAGGGAACCAGCAAAACTTGAATATCCCGCATCAGGCGGGCACTGCCTTTCCAGGTGGCAAAGGGAGCTTTGACCTCGCCTTTCAAGTCATAAATTCCCCAATTCCACGTTGCATACTGCTCTGGAACCGTATTCGGAATTCGCAAAGTCCGGCAAAGCAGGGCAGAGGTTTCGCCTCTGGTGGCGTTTTGGTTGGGGCGCAGTTGCCGCACCTCTGGATAATTCACAATCAAATTGGCAACGATCGCATCAGATATGGCCCGCTTAGCCCAATCTGGAATTTGGGCCGCATCCGTAAAGAATAACTTGAGTTGCTCATCGGGGTTTGCCGGATTGTCTACGGGCTGCGTACTCACCAACACTAACACCGCCTGCAATCGAGAAATGGGCTGATTGGGCTGAAACGTGCCATCAGGAAATCCCGAAAAGAACCCTCGCGTATAACCCCACTGAATGGCCTGATTTGCCCAATGCTCAGATGGCACATCAGAAAAACTCACAGGCTCTCGTTGGGCTGGGGCATCGGGAAACGCAACGTACATTAACGCCGCAAATTCTGCCCGCGTTAAAGCTGCATCTGGGCGAAACGTTCCGTCTTCATAGCCGCTTACAATATTGCGCTGGGCTAATGCCAAAATGCAGTCTTTTGCCCAATGATTTGCAATGTCAGAAAAGCTGCGATCGGACGTTGCGCGAGTTGCAGTCATACACGGACTCCTGAGGTTTCATTTCTTTCACCAGGATACTGAGGGGAGGGGGGAGTGAGCAGAACCGTAAATAATCTATGAGTTTGGGGAGTCGGGAGTCGGGAGTCGGGAGTCGGGATGGACTAAGATTGTGGCGGTTTGGAATCTGTCCAAAATTTTGTGTCAAAGGAGCCTTGAATTAGAATTCATGCTAAAAGCTCAAATTCGTTGAAGTGGATTGCAAGCCTTATCCTCAGGGGGTTTAGTCAGTTTATGCAAGTTAAGAAAATTATCGGGTCATTGTCTTGTGGGGTGGCATCTTGCCTGCCCAGTTAGAGGATGCACATCATTACCAGACTAAATTTTTAACCTTCATCAACTGACTTTTGCTCTGAGTCCAAACTTTAGGCGAGGGCACAGGAGATTTCACAAACCCGCCCGTAC